>JAEZEM010000192.1 GCA_023417745.1 Pseudomonadota bacterium | reverse complement strand
GTCGATGACGCGCGCGCCCCAGGACCCGGCCAGGCAATGGGGCGGCCAGTCGGCGAATTCCCGGGAATCGGCCGGATGGGCGTCGGCGGCGTGGACGACGGGCAGACCGGCGTCGCCAAAGGCCCGGCGCAGCCGCGCGCACGACTCGACCACGGCCGCCCCTTTGGGGAAATAGAGCTTCCCGTCGGGGTGGATGAAGTCATTGAGCATATCCACCACGATCAACAGATCTTCCATGACTCGACTCCTTTTCTCCATACGGGGGGTCTGGGGGCCTCAGGCCCCCAGACGCCGGAGGCCTCTTTTTCTTCCCCATCATCCCACACCTCTCACACAACGCGCCGCAGGCGGGGGTTGTCGCGAAAGCTGCGGCCGGCCTTGGCCAGGGGGGCGCCATCGACGCGCACGATGTCGGCGGTGGCGTACCAGGCGTCAAAGAGGCCGCCCACGCCCACGGCCTCGAACAGCCGGCCGTGGCGCGCCTCATCGGCGGCAAAGGCGGCGGCCTTGGCCGGATCGCCGAAGCCGCTGGACAGCACGATATTGACGTGGGCAAAGCCGGCTGCGTCCAGGGCCTGGCGCACGGCTCGCACGCCGGACACGGTGACGCCGGAGCCGGTCTGGTAGGGCCGGCCGTCAAAAGGCGCGCCGCCCTGGCCGATCAGTTCGCCCGAGGTGTCCAGGCGCACGCCCCACAGGCGGTCCCCCAGCGCCCGGGCCGTGTCCAGGGCGTCGTCGATCTCCTTGTTGAAGGTATCGACCAGGGCGATGCGGGGACAGGCCGGTTCGATATGGCGGTCAAAGGCCAGGGCGGCCTCTCGGGTGGCCTGCTGAGGACCGAAGCGGTGAGCAAAGGCCAGGACCAGGGCGTGGGGGATGGTGCCGACCCCGGCGGAAAGCCCAGCGGCCCGGGCTCCGGCGTCGGTGGCGCAGGAGTCGAAACCGCCGGCCACGGCCGCCCGGCACAGTTCCTCTTCGAGAGACCAGTGCCAGTGGCGCGCGCCGAAATACATGAGATCCTTGCCCGGCAAGATCTGGCGCAGGGCCGCCGCCTTGGCCGTCGCGGCCAGGGGATCGGGCCGGGGCAGGCCGTTGGCCAAGCTGGTGCGAGCGGTCAGGATGCCGAGATAGTACGTCTCCAGCTCGATGACGTCGCTAATCGGGCCCTCGATGCGCAGCACCGGCTCCAGGGGCGAAAATGCCTCGCCCTCGGCCAGGGCCCAGACCTGGCCGCCATGCTCCCGCAGCGGCGAATAGGCCAAAAACGCGGCGGCCGCCTCGCCGACGCCGGCAATTTTCCCGGGACCGTTTCGAAAAAAGACCTGCACCGTGACCCACGGGTTGAGGCCTTCCTTGTCGAGGATATGGCGCGAGCGCAGAAAGTATTTGTCGGTGTAGGGCTGATGGCGCGGGGGAAGATTGGGCATGGACGGCTCCGTGGGGCGGCGCGTTGCCGCGAAAGTGGCGCAAAACTACAAGTTGTCCGCCCTGTTGCCAAGGGAAGGTCAAGGCGTTGAGCCGCCCTGCCCTTGCCCGCAAGGCCCAGCGACTGCTATGCCGACCCTCCCGACGCGGAGCACAATGCCCAGGCCCGCACGGATCGAGCACGGAGGCGCTCCCCATGACCGACAAACATGCCGCCCTTATCGCCAAGGAACTGTCCGTCGCCCCGCGCCAGGTGGCGGCCGTGGCCGAACTGCTCGCCGACGGGGCCACGATTCCTTTCATCGCCCGCTACCGCAAGGAAGCCACCGGCTCCCTGGATGAAGTGGTCGTGGCCGCCGTACGCGACCGCCTCCAGCAGCTGGCCGACCTGGACAAGCGCCGGGCCGCCATCCTGGAATCCCTGACCGAGCGTGACCTCTTGACCGACGCCCTGGCCCGGGACATCGAGGCCGCCCCGGACATGGCCCGTCTGGAAGACCTCTACCTGCCCCACCGCCCCAAGCGCCGCACCCGGGCGGCCATGGCCCGGGAACGGGGGCTGGCTCCCCTGGCCGAGCTGCTGCTGCGCCAGCGCGGCCTGGTCCCGGACAAAGAGGCGGCCCGATACGTCAATCCCGAGAAAGACGTGGCCGACGTCGCCGCCGCCCTGGCCGGAGCCCGGGACATCATGGCCGAGGCCGTCAGCGAGGACGCCGCCAACCGGGCCGCCCTGCGCGATCTTTTCGCCAAGCGCGGCCGCATCGTTTCGCGCCTGGTCAAGGGCAAAGAGCAAGACGCCGCCAACTACCGGGACTTCTTCGAGCGCGACGAAGCCGTGCGCGCGGTGGCCGGCCACCGCGCCCTGGCCATGTTTCGCGGCGAGCGCGAGGGGCTGCTGGCCCTTTCCCTGCGCCCGGCCGAAGACGAGGCTCTGCGCCAGCTCACGCGCCTGGTCGTCACGGGCCGGGGCAAGGACAGCGAACAGGTGGCCGAGGCGGCGGCCGACGCCTATAAGCGCCTGCTTGGGCCGTCGCTGGAAAACGAACTGCGCGCCAGCCTCAAGGACCGGGCCGACCGGGAGGCCATCGCCATTTTCGCGGCCAACCTGCGGCAAGTGCTCCTGGCCGCGCCCCTGGGCCAGGCCCGGGTGCTGGCGCTCGATCCGGGATTTCGCACCGGGGCCAAGCTGGCCGTCCTCGACGCCCAGGGCAATCTGCTCCACTACGAAACGATTTTCCCCACCGGCTCCGAGCGTCAGCGCGATCAGGCGGCCCAGACCCTGCGCAAGCTGTGCGCCGACCAAGCCATCGAGGCCATTGCCGTGGGCAACGGTACGGCCGGGCGCGAGACCGAACGCTTCGTGGCCGATCTGGGCTTGGGCGTGCCGGTCATTTTGGTCAACGAGGCCGGGGCCTCGATCTATTCAGCTTCGGAAACGGCCCGAAACGAATTTCCCGACCTCGACCTGACCGTGCGCGGGGCGGTGAGCATCGGCCGCCGGCTCATGGACCCCCTGGCCGAACTGGTCAAGATCGATCCCAAATCCATTGGCGTGGGCCAGTACCAGCATGACGTAGACCAGGTCGCCCTTAAGCAGTCCCTGGCCGAGGTCGTGTCCAGCTGCGTCAACGCCGTGGGCGTGGACCTCAACACGGCCAGCCTGGAGCTTTTGACCTCCGTCTCCGGCCTGGGACCCGGCCTTGCCGCCAACATCGTGGCCCACCGCAAGGAGCACGGCCCCTTTAGCTCCCGGGCCGAACTGCGCAAGGTCAAGCGGCTAGGCCCCAAGGCCTTCGAGCAGGCGGCCGGGTTCCTGCGCCTTCGCGGCGGACCGCCCCTGGACGCCACGGCCGTGCACCCCGAGCGCTACGCCCTGGTCGGACGCATGGCCAAGGACCTGGGCTGCGCTGTGACCGACCTCATCGCCAAGGCGACGCTGCGCGATGGCATCGACCCGGCCCGCTACGTCGCTGGCGACGTGGGCCTGGAGACCCTGCGCGACATCCTGGCCGAGCTCGCCAAACCCGGGCGCGACCCCAGGCCCACGTTTTCGGCCTTCGCCTTTGCCGAAGGGGTCAGCGAACTGACCGACCTGCGTCCGGGGATGCGGCTGCCGGGCCGGGTCACCAACGTCACGGCCTTTGGCGCGTTCGTGGACGTGGGGGTGCACCGCGACGGGCTCGTCCACGTGAGCCATCTGGCCGACGCCTACGTGGCCGACCCGGCCAAGGTGGTGGCGGCTGGCCAGGAGGTCATGGTGACGGTGCTGACCATCGACAAGGAGCGGGGGCGGCTGTCGCTGAGCATGAAGTCCGATCCGCTGGCGGCCGAGGGCAAACGAAATTGACGTCGCCTGGTTTGCGGACCCGATAAACCTCTCACAGAAACAGCACGATTGTTTTGAGGGCGTTGCCGGGGCGCGACAGGCGGCGGCCTGGGACGCCGACGCCCATGGCGGTCACGGCCAGCGGCCGACAGCGCGGGGCGGCGATCCGGAGCATGACTCGATCAAATCGGCGCGGGGCCGTTTACATTTTTGCCCCAGGGCGCTAAACGATACAAGACAAACAGTATTTCATTCGTCGACAGACACCGCAAACACCGTCTCCAAGGAGAGAGCACGCGGAGAGAGCAATATCGAAACGAAATGGTCATCTGCCCAAGGAAGTATCATGCAGCAGACGCCTCAATCCCAAATTGTTCAGTTCATCTCGTGGAAAGCCAGCTACGATTGCATTGTTGACATCATCAACTGCCAGCACAAAGGCATTCTCCGCTTCATCAACACCTGGCACACGGAAATCATCAACAACGCCACGCCTCAAGTCAATTGCGCCGAGTACATGCAGGAAAAATTCAAATTCCTGGAACTTTTCTCGGATTCCCACTTCGCCTTCGAGGAAGGCCTTCTGAAAATCCTGGTCGACCGATTCGATTTTCCGAAGAAAGTCTATGACGGACACCTGGCGACACATTCCAAGTTTGTCCATCACTTCATGCTCCCGCTCAAGACCCAGACGGAAATGGCCGTGCACAAGGACACCTTCGCGGTGGACCATATCGCCGCCGACGCGCTTCGCGACGTGGCCAAATGGTGGTACAACCATATCCGGGAATGCGACCAGGATGCCCGGTGCAGCTACGATCATTACTACCGGCTTTTTATCGAGCGCCTCAGCGAGAAAGACAAGATCACGATGTTCAATGACGTGATCATGTTTCTGGAGAAATGCCCCCAGCCCTATTCCTGCACCACCTGGTAGCGGCCCGCCGCCCATGTCTGCTTGTTGCGGCGGCCGCTTTGCCGGGTGCGCGACCGGCGCGGCCCAGGCTCGCGTCATGTCCCTTGAAAATACGATAGTATTTTAGAAAATATAGTATTTTAGCCTGTTACAGGACAAATGTCCTGTCCGTTCGTGGGCGCGACACGAGGCATGACGCCGGCCGCCGGCCAGGCCCAAGCGCAACGCCAAGCAGCTTTTCTCGAAATTGTAAATTCTCCCCATGCCCGCCGCCACCCTCGCCTGTCGCGCACCCCTGAGCGAGAGCATCGCCTATGCCGTGAAATAGCACCTTATATCTTCCAAATCCAAAACCAGTCCCGAACCCGTCCGCCCTTCAGCCGCCCTTCTTGGAGCCAAGGACAACCTACCTAGCGACAATTATGTCGAACATTTTTGTCGCGGCTCACGCAACAAAAATGTGCGAAGCCATGCTCCGCCCTCGGCCTGAAAATTTATCAATCTCAATTTATTCAATTATATCTTTGAATTATACCTAATACATCACGCCTAACACCCGCTGGCATGACTCTTGCCTAAAGAGTGGCATTCCAACTTTGCAGCAGGAGGCATTACAAAATGCGCAAGATCGCTATTTACGGAAAGGGCGGCATCGGCAAGTCCACCACCACGCAGAACACCGTCGCCGGTCTGGCGGAAATGGGCAAGAAGGTCATGGTGGTCGGTTGCGACCCCAAGGCCGATTCCACCCGGCTCCTCCTGCACGGGCTGGCCCAGAAGACCGTTCTCGACACCCTGCGTGAGGAAGGCGAAGACGTCGATCTCGATGATATCCTCAAGGAAGGCTACGGCGGCACCATGTGCACCGAGTCCGGCGGTCCCGAGCCCGGCGTTGGTTGCGCCGGCCGCGGCATCATCACCTCCATCAACCTCCTTGAGCAGCTCGGCGCCTACGAGGAAGAAAAGAAGCTTGACTACGTTTTCTACGACGTCCTGGGCGACGTTGTGTGCGGCGGTTTCGCCATGCCCATCCGCGACGGCAAGGCTGAAGAAATCTACATCGTCTGTTCCGGCGAAATGATGGCCATGTACGCCGCCAACAACATCTGCAAGGGCATCGTCAAGTACGCCGACACCGGCGGCGTGCGCCTGGGCGGCATCATCTGCAACAGCCGCAAGGTCGATTTCGAAAAGGAAATGATCGAAGAGCTGTGCCGCCAGATCGGTACCCAGATGATCCACTTCATGCCCCGTGAAAACCAGGTGCAGCGCGCCGAGATCAACCGCAAGACCGTCATCGACTACTCCCCCGAACATCCCCAGGCCGACGAATACCGCGCCCTGGCCAAAAAGATCGACGAAAACAAGATGCTGGTCATCCCCAAGCCCCTGGAAATGGCCCAGCTTGAAAAGCTGCTCGTCGACTTCGGCATCGCCAACTAGGCTTGCCCCGACCCGCACCACAACACCTACGCACACACGCAAGGAGTATTCGATATGCTGACCATGGTGAGAGCGATCGTCCGCCCCGAGAAGACCGATGAAGTCCTGTCCGCCCTGATGGACGCCGGTTTCCCCGCCGTCACCAAGTTCAACGTGGCCGGTCGCGGCAAGCAGCGCGGCATCAAGATCGGCGAGATCCAGTACGACGAGATTCCCAAAGTCATGCTGATCTGCGTCGTGGAAGACAACGACAAGGAATTCGTGCTCAAGACCATCATGGAAGCCGCCCGCACCGGTTCCAAGGGCGCCTTTGGCGACGGCAAGATCTTCATCAGCCCGGTGGCCGAGATGTACACCATCTCCTCCGGCGTCAAGGAAGCCTAAGGGAGCATGTCATGCAGGAGATAATGGCGGTTATCCGCATGAACAAGATGAATCAGACCAAGAAGGCCTTAGCCGACGCCGGCATCCCGGCCTTCGTGGCCCGCGAAGGCTACGGACGCGGCAAGGGTCTGGTCAATCAGGCGGTGCTGGACGGCGCGGCGGCCGGAAACGAGGAAGCCATTGCGCTCCTTGGCGCCAAGGGCCGCCTCTACCCCAAGCGCATCATTTCCATCGTGGTCCCGGACAGCCAGGTCAAAGAAGCGGTGGATGCGCTCATGAGCGTCAACAAGACCGGCCAGGCCGGCGACGGCAAGATCTTTGTGATGCCCGTCTCCGATTCCATCCGGGTCAGAACCGGCGAAGCCGGCGAAGCGGCTATCGTCTAGCCGGCACGGCGGACGTCCCCGGACCCCTTAGACCAATGAGGTAGCACTGAGATGAGCACCAAGCCCACCAATGTCGAAGAGATCAAGAAAGAATTGATCGCCAAGATGCCCACCAAGGTCGCGCGCAAGCGGGCCAAGTCGATCCTTCCGGGCACCGAGATGGGCGAGCCGATTCCTGAAATACAGTCCAACGTCCGCACCATCCCCGGCATCATCACCCAGCGCGGCTGCACCTACGCCGGTTGCAAGGGCGTCGTCCTCGGGCCTTCCCGGGACATCATCAACCTGACCCACGGTCCCATCGGCTGCGGCTTCTATTCCTGGCTGACCCGCCGCAACCAGACCGAGGCCGGACCGGACGGGGAAAACTTCATCCCCTACGCCTTCTCCACGGACATGACCGAGCACGACATCGTGTTCGGCGGCGAAAAAAAGCTGCGCGCGGCCATTCAGGAAGCCTACGACACCTTCCACCCCAAGGCCATCTCCATCTTCTCCACCTGCCCGGTCGGCCTCATTGGCGATGACATCCACGCCGTGGCCCGCACCATGCAGGAAGAACTGGGCATCACCATCTTCGCCAACTCCTGCGAAGGCTATAAGGGCGTGTCCCAGTCCGCCGGCCACCACATCGCCAACAACCAGATCATGAAGCACGTCATCGGCACGGATGACGACACCAAGATCGAGGGCAAGTTCAAGGTCAACATGCTCGGCGAGTACAACATCGGCGGCGACGCCTTTGAGATCGAGCGCATCCTTGAGAAGTGCGGCTTCACCCTGGTCGCCACCTTCTCCGGCAACTCCACGGTGCAGGATTTCCGGGTGGCCCACAACGCCGATCTCAACACCGTCATGTGCCACCGGTCGCTGAACTACGTGGCCGAAATGATGGAAACCAAGTTCGGCATCCCCTGGATCAAGGTGAATTTCATCGGCGCCGAAGCGTCGGCCAAGTCGCTGCGCCGCATGGCTGCCTACTTCGAGGATCAGGAGCTGATCGACCGGGTCGAGGCTGTTATCGCCGAAGAACTGGAGATCGTTAAAAAGGTCGTGGACGCAATCAAGCCCCGCACCGCAGGCAAGACCGCCATGCTCTTCGTCGGCGGCTCCCGGGCTCACCACTACCAGGAACTGTTCAAGGAACTGGACATGAAGATCCTGGGCGCTGGCTACGAATTCGCCCACCGCGACGACTACGAAGGCCGGCATGTGCTGCCCACCATCAAGGTCGATGCCGATTCGCGCAACATCGAAGAGTTGGAGATCCTGCCCGATCCCGAGCGCTACAAGCCGCGCAAGACCGAAGCGGAAATGGCCCGGCTCAACGAAAAGGGTGTGGATTTCAAAGGCTACGAGGGCATGATCGAGGGCATGGGCAAAAACGCCATGGTCATCGACGACATCAACCACTACGAGACGGAAAAGCTCCTTGAGATTTATAAGCCCGACATCTTCTGCGCCGGCATCAAGGAAAAATACATCGTTCAGAAGATCGGCATTCCGCTCAAGCAGTTGCACAACTACGACATGGGCGGTCCCTACGCCGGGTTCAACGGAGCCATCAACTGGTACCGCGACATCGACCGGATGGTGAACACCAAGGTTTGGGATCTCATCAAGGCCCCCTGGCAGTCCACCGGCCCTGAGCTCGAAGCCAGCTACGTGGCCTAGCAACGCACGCGATCTGCGAGAAAGGAAAGCATATGGCTCTGTTAAGACACACCACCGGCGAGATCAAGGAACGCTCCGCGCTCACCGTCAACCCGGCCAAGACCTGCCAGCCCGTCGGGGCCATGTACGCGGCCCTTGGCGTCAAGGGATGTTTCCCCCACAGCCACGGTTCCCAGGGCTGCTGCGCCTACCACCGCTCCGCCCTGACCCGGCACTACAAGGAGCCGGTCGTGGCCGGCACCTCCTCCTTCACCGAAGGTTCCTCGGTCTTCGGCGGCCAGTCCAACCTGATCACGGCCATCGACAACATCTTCACCCTCTATGACCCCGAGGTCATCGCCATCCACACCACCTGCCTCTCCGAGACCATCGGCGACGATCTGCGCCAGATCTCCCAGAAGGCCATCGACGATGGCAAGGTGCCGGCCGGCAAGCACATCATCTACGCCAGCACCCCGAGCTACGTCGGCACCCATGTCACCGGCTACGCCAACATGGTCAAGGGCATCCTCAAGGGCTTCGTCAAGAAGACCGGCACGCCGAGCGGCAAGATCAACATCATCCCCGGCTTTTGCGAACCGTCCGACATGGCCGAGATGCGCCGCCTGGCCGGCATGATGGGCGTCGACATCACCATGGTTCCCGACACCAACGGCGTCTTGAACGGCCCGCTGACCGGCAAATACGAAATGTACCCCAATGCCGGGGCCACGCCGGAAGAAATCGCCACCATGGGCGACGCCATCGGCACCATCGGCCTTGGTCGCTGGGCTACCACCGAAGCGGTCAACTACCTTGACTCTGAGTTCAAGGTGCCGGGCAAGGTGCTGCCGCTGCCCATCGGCTTAAAGGCCACCGACGCCTATGTGGACATGCTGCGCCGTCTGTCCGGCAAAGACGTGCCCGATTCCATCAACTTCGAGCGCGGCCAGGTCGTGGATCTCCTCTCCGACTACAGCCAGTATTTCTACGGCAAAAAAGTGGCCATGGCCGGCGACCCCGACCAGGTGCTGGCTCTGGTGGAATTCTGCATCACCCTGGGCATGATCCCGGCCTACACGGTCACGGGCACGGCCGGAAAGTACTTTGACGAGCGCATGACCGAACTGCTCAAGGACGTGCCGTATGACTGCAAGTTCAAGTGCGGCGGCGAAGCGGATATGTTCCTGCTGCACCAGTGGATCAAAAACGATCCGGTCGATCTGTTGATCGGCAACACGTACCTCAAGTACGTCGCCCGTGACGAGGACATCCCGCTGGTGCGCCACGGCTTCCCGATCCTCGACCGCGTCGGCCACCAGTACTTCCCGTCGGTGGGCTATTCCGGAGCCATGCGGTTGATGGAAAAGTTCCTGGAAGCGATCCTGGATCGCCTGGATCGCGACGCCCCGGAAACCCGTTTCGAACTCCAGCTGTAACGAACCGCGCCGCCCGGTGTGATGTCCTCGCGACGCGACAACCGCGATCACGAGGACGTCACACCGGGGCCTGGGAATCAGACAACGGCATGGGATTGGTTTTTGAAGGGACGCAACACGAGGGAGACGTAGGGACCATGGAAAAGCCGCAATATCTGATCAACGTCTGCGCCAGCTTCCGCGTCAAGGGCGAAGCCAAGGGCATCTGCCACAAAAAAGGCTCGCACAATCTGCTCGGCTACATGGAAGAAGGCATTCTCGACCGGGACATCGACGCCCGGGTGGTGAGCACGGGCTGCCTCAAGCAGTGCGAGGACGGACCGGTTGTGGTGATTATGCCCAACAACTGGTGGTACAAAGAGATCGACAGCGAAGACAAGGTGGATGAGTTGCTCGACGCCCTGGAAAAAGGCGAAGCCTGCGAGGACCACCTGTTTACCTAGAGCCGGTTTGCCAACCGCTTGGATTGGACTCCCATACGGTAGCCGCCCCGCTGTTCACGGACCCAGCGGGGCGGCTTTTTTGCGGCGACTTGTCGATCTTTTCCTCGTGTCACATCCGGGAAATGCCGGGACACTGGCTCTCACAGCCTATGTTGCCAACGCCGCGCTAGAAGCTATAGCCAAGCGTGAGTTGGCCGCTTACGCCGGCGCTGCCCGATCCGTCGCCCAGGACGCCGCTGGCCTTGGCCGTCACGACAAAGGCGTCGCGCTGGGCCGTCAGGCTCAAGCCGGCCTTGGCGAGATCGCGGCTGTCGTAAGCCGACTTCTGACTGACGGCGTAGCCGTAGCGCGTGGCCGTGCTTTGTATCTGGGGATCATCCAAGGCCCGTTCATAGCCGAGGGTGAGCTCGGGGCCGATGGTCCAGCTCCCCGCCTGCTGCGGGTCCAGACGCAAATGCAGGTCGAGCAGGAGGCTGGAGGACAGGTGGCTGAGGCCGTGGACGTTCAGCGCGAGATCGCCGCCGCTTTCGCTGAAGCCGGCCAGGGTCTCGGCGGCCAGGCGAAGGCCGGCCTGGGGGGTGATGGTCACGGGAGCCAGGCGCACGACGTCGCCGAGGCCAATCAAGCCGCCAAAAACGCTGCCGGTGGTCTGCCCGCTGGCCGAGCCCAGGTTGCCGGCCAGGGCGCGGTTGACGCGGTAATCGACATAGCCGCCGTCGGCCCGGGCCAGCACGTACGGCCCGGCCTCCAGGCTCGAAAATCCGTAGCGGCCGCCCAGGGTGGCGAAAAACGTGTTGATGTTGGCGTTCGCGCCGGCGCTCTCGACGGTCCCGGCGTTGTAGCCCAGGCCCAGATCGAGGCTGGCCCGCTCGCTGCCGCGATAGGTGACGCCAGCAACCGTACCGGCGCTGCGCTCGGCGACCCGGGAGATGCCCGATTGCCCTTGGGCCCAGAAGCCGCCGCCCAGCCCGGAGAGCCAGTAACGGGCTTGGCCTTCCGCCAGCCCCTGGCCGCTGACGTACGGGGAAACGGCCTCGCCGATCCAGCGCGGCTGGCGCAGCAGGTAGGACGCGGCGTCGGCATGAATCTGGCCGCCGACCTGTCCCGGAACGCCGCCAAGGTTCCCCATGTCCACGGAAGACTGCAAATAGTAGTTGTAGGCGGTATAGCTGCCGGACAGCGAAGAGCCCTGCAACGCATTGAGGAAGCCCGCGCCGGAAGCGGCGTTGCCGGAAAGCATGTTCTGCCCGGGCAGCATCAGATAATTGACCATTTTTCCGCGCAAAACGTAAATATCTTCCAGGCTAAGACCCAATCCCTGGACCAGATACCCGTACATCGACCCATAGGAAGCGACGGCCTGATCCAGCGCCGCCTGGAGATAGCTGGAATCGACGCCCAGAAGCGGCGTCAGGTTCATGCCGCTCAATCCCGGAACCGCCGCCGCCAGGCTGGCCGACTGGGCGCTTATCTGGCTGGCCAGATAGCTGTTGGAGGCCAGATAGTCGTTCATGACCGTGGCCGGCGACACTCGGGCGATGCTTTCCAAAAGGGCGGCCGTCCAGCCGGTGCGATCCTTGCCGTCGGAACAGTGGAACAGATCAGGGCCGGGATCGTGGGCCAGGGTCAGCAGCACCGTGCGGAACCCTTCCCGCTCGGTGGGATCGGTTACGAACGTCTGATAGCCGGCCTGCCCCATGCCCAGAATGGACGCGGGCGTGACGGCGGAAAGATTGGCGGTCGGCGAGCTGGATGTGCCGAAAACATTGATGTTCGTGTACAGCGCGCCGGCCGGCGTCCGGTCGGGCGTGGCGCTGATTTCCGCCGGCGTGCGCAAATCGATGTCCCGCCAGACGCGTAGGCCCGATAGCGTGGTCCAATCCGCGTCATTGAGATTAAGCACGTTGGACCGATAAAAGACGTCGGTGCGCATCACGCCAAAATTGCTGGTCGTATTGACGAAGCCCGTGCCGCCATGGCTGGCCGAGATTCCTGCAACGTCCCGAAAGTTGTCCGCCGAAGTCAGAGCAGGCGTGACAATGGCCTGCTGCGCCGACACGGTGGCGGCCGAAACAAAAAGCGCCATTGCCACATGGAGCAGCACGCTGCTTCCAACCAAGATCTTCTTCGTCACAGACATGCAGCTCTCCATTGAGGGTCGTGTGGATTTAGCGTGAAATCGACTGACAATCGCCAGACATAAGAATCAACATATTTTGAAGTTTCAATAATATCGTATGAAAACAAGACCGACAAGCCCTGTCGATTGCCTCCGAGCATTACACTTCCGCGTCCAATCACCGTTGACGAAAGGAAGCATTTTCGACAGGCCCATCGGCGTTCGGCGGTGAGAACGGAGATTGGCTGAAGCAGCGCGAGGCTGAAGCAACGCGAGGACGGAGCGAGTGCGGTGGGTATTTCCAACAATTGGCGGCACAAAGCGAGCGACAGCGAAAATAGAGCGAGGGAGTTGGTTGACGCCTCGGAAAACGGGGAAACCTGCGAGGATCACCGTTTTTTGGAGGGCTGGTTGGCTGATTGGTTGGATTAGACGCTAATACAGTAGCCGGCCTGCTGTTTATTAATTCAGCGAGATGGATTTTATCACTTTACCAATCAAGCGCAAAAACCGCGCTTTTGTAGAATACCCTCAATTGTTTTCAATGAAATAGCAAAATCTCTGACTTCCATAAATTGCGTAATATAAAACTTATCATGAACAAGCTCATTAAGTAAATCGGCTGAACCAAAAGCGCGCATCATATTTATCTCGGCATCGTGTTCACTAAAAGACGCCACCTCTTCAACTTCTAAAAGCAAGGCTCCACGGATTATATCGCGCAGATGCTTTGCAGGACCACAACCTCTTTCTTTTCGTATATCATTAATTTTTTTACATCTATCATTTTTATCATTAGTTTTCGACAAATCAAGAATTTCAAAAATAGTATAAGAATTACTAGCCTTATAATATACATACATTTGAAATTTTGCCAAAATGCTTTTTAAAAATGATTCCGTTAATTTTCTCAAAATCCCACCCAAAAGCATATACCTGTCTTGAGTCAAATGTCCATCGATATATTTCCAGTTGTTTCTGAAAGTTGTTTGCATTGGACCATTTTCAGGATGCCACGAGGTGATTTGTACACTTTTCCACTGATCTTGAACATCAATAGCGATTGCCCTGCTATTTATCAAACTAGCCCAACGTTCGTCGTGCGTCAAAATAAGCAATTGATATTCTTTAAAACGCCCAACGAGCAGATCAGCAACGCGCTGCCGATGCTCTTGATCAACACTACTGACTATATCATCTAAAACAACAAGGGTACCTTTTGCATTAAAACTCAGAACAGAAGCCAAATATATAGACAGACCTAAAGAATCTAAATGACCTTCACTCAAATAATATTCTGGCTTACAGAACCCTTCTTTCTCAAAAAAACATATTCCTAGTTCAAGAAGCCAGTTTTTTCCTTTTGACGGCGCGAGTTCGACTCCAGTACACTCCACCGGCTCCACATGACCATCATGTAAAAATTTATATATTTCATATACAAAACTCTCAAACTGCTTCACAATTTCATGCAGTGTCGTTTTATAGGCTTCATTAAATGCCTTCCTTGCAGAATCGACCGAAAACAGGAGCGAAGCGCATTCCGCAAGCTGCACTTCTTTAGTTTCAATATTTAAAAAGCTATTTTTCAAATTAAACAACAGTGAATGCAAAGCGAATTGCTTTGAATCCATTTTTTTCTTTAACTCATCAATTTCAAAGCAGATAGACTTAATGCAATTTTCTTTTACAATTCGCAGTCTATCACACACATTAAAAATAAACGAGATGTCACCATTATTTATATCGGCATACGAATGTATGCCATTTCTCAAAATATCATCAAGTTCTCTTAGTATTTTCCAAAGAACAACAGTAGTCGAAAAATCAAAAACTGAAGATTCGTTTTCTATAGACAATGAAATTGACTTTCTTGTCGAGGCTACCCACGCAGTAATAGAATCAAGTACTCGCTTGTATTCTTTCTTTTTATTTGTATAATTTTCTAGATTTATCCTTCTGTCTTTTAATCTCAACAAAACAACCAAAGGGTCAATAACACTCTCACACAATGGACATTTTGTATCAGCTGTATTTTCCTCAAAAAATTGAATGCCCTCTCGTACAATTGCCTCTGATTTATAGTCCGCGTATTCTTTTGCTGCAACGAGAACTTCATCCCATTGTTCTTTTAGATAAACAACATTTTCTTCAAACAACGGAAATGTAATTTGGTCAACAGACTGCCGGGCAATTAAAAGCGTATCATACTTTTTCTGATCGTCAAGATTCCCTGACTTTCGAATTTTATCAAGAATAGAAATACAATCTTCAATAGATTTAACATCTTCATAACCCACGCCTTTGGACATCGCAGAAGCATACTTCAAAACATCGACAAAAGACTGGGGTATATACCCGTCATCTTGTCGAAAAGCATTGAGATTCTCTCGATACTCTTCCTCTAATTTTTTCTTGTTTGCCAACAATTCCAATCTTAAATCTTCAAAGCACTTTCTTTTATTTTCAAAGACCTCGATACCCAACAATCTTGAAAACGAAACATATCTTCCGGACGGCTTAGAATGAATAAAATCTAAAACTCTAGACCTTCGCAACACAAAACAGTCAGACGATGGGTAGTCTACATACGCACCTTTATCAACAGGATCAAACGACAAAACTCCACTGTTATTTAAAGTCAACGCCAAATAATTTCCATTTACATCAGCAGCTGAGACACAAACATCATCATTTGAATAAACATTTCTAAGTGGATCAAAGTCATCAAACCGCTGAACACTTCCTCCAAAAAGAAATTCTATGCCTTCTGCGATACAGCTTTTCCCTTTTCCATTTCCACCAATAACAATACAATTCTTCCCCTTCATCTCAAGAGTATAGCCTTTAACACCCAATCCTCGAAAACTTGTAAACTCTATTTTTTTCAACTTCCCCAAAGAACTAGTCATGACAAACCCCGTCATGATCACTTTTGATAAAAATGGATTTTAGATCATCCTGACCCAAAGAAAGGTCTTCAACAAACGCAATCAGCTCACTCGAGACAGTGCTATTTAATTTTTTCTTCAACAGCTCTTTTGCAAAATTCTCTTTCAATTTGGCAGAGAATTTGCTTTGAACATCGTTACCGAGACTATCGTTTACTTGATCGGCTGCATCAGCATTATGCGTCTCAGACATATAACCTCCACAAACAATTAGAGCACCTCAAAAAAGAAAATATATATGCTTATAGGCAAATTGAAATCTCGGTGTCAATTGACATTTGAGTAGTAAATAAAACTACACCATTCACGCCGTCGGCCACGCCGCCCCCGCCACCCCATAATGCCGCACCACCGTCTCCGGCACGAGCTCAAACGCTTCGTCGCCGGGATACAGCACCGCCACGCCAATATCCTCGCCGGCAAACGCCTTCACGTCATCCAGCGACGACCAATAGGTGATGAGCGTCACCTCCACCACGTCATTGGGAAGCTCGCGCTCCAAAATCTGAAAGCCGCTATAGCCCGGCAACGCCGACGTCTCGGCCACGCCCGTGGCCTGCAAATGCGCCATGAAGCCGTCGCGATGCCTACGCGGCAGACGGCATTTCCATTCGCGCGCGATCATGACAGCCGCTCCACGTCCACGCGGGCCTCGTAATACGGCGTGCCCTCGCCCACCGCGCTGACCATATCCGGGATGAGGCGGTTTACGCCCTGGCCGTGGGACAGCCAGCCGCCGCGTCCGCAGGACACCACGTCGGGCCGTTGGTTCTCGTCGTGGCGCACGGTCACGGTCAGTTCGCCCAGGGGACTGACAAGCTTGGCCGGCGAACCGTCGGCGATGCCCAGCCGCGTGGCCGCCTCGGAGGCCATGGCGATTTCGAGGGGCTCGTCGGCGTAGCCCGGTTCGCGCTCGGAACACAGGTGGTCGACCGGGCCGACGGTGAGCAGCGTGAAAGGATAGCGGGCGGCGTCGCGGCAATCCTCGCAGGCCGATACGTCGTCGAGCAGCTGGAACCGTCCGGTGGGCGTGTCGAACCGGCCGTCGGCCCAGGGGACCATGGGCGCGTCCGGGATGCGCACCGGCCCCTTCCAGAGGTCGTCCCAGGCCACGCCTTTGTCCAAGAGCGGCCTGATGAGCAGCCGCAGCCACTCCTCCTCGGTCTTGACGTACTCCCCGGCAAAGGGAAACCGCCGGCCAAGGTCCATGAAAATGTCGAACTGGCTGCGGCACTGCCCGGGCGGGGAAACGGCGCGCACCAGCGGCCCGACGTAGTTGTGGCCAAAGCTCGCCACCAGATCGCGCTGCTCGTAAAAGGCGGCGCAGGGCAAGAAGAGATCGGCGTGCTCGGCCGTGTCGTCGAGGAAAAGATTCATGTGGACCACGAAGGGCACGCAGTCCAGGGCCTTGGCCACGAGGTCGGCGTTGGGGGCCATGCAGACAGGATTGGCGGCGGTGATGACGACCATCTCCACCGGCGGGTCCTTGGCGTCGAGGATTTCCCGGCCGATCTGCGGCATGAGCAGCTTGCGCCGGGGCGGATGCAGGCTCTCGCCCCACAGATCCGGGTCGTAGGGTCCCCACTCCTCAAAGCCCTGGGACACGCCGCCGCCGGCTAGGCCGATGTTGCCCGAGACCGCGCCCAGCGCGTCCACGGCGCGCACCATCTCGTGGCCCAGCGTAAAGCGGTGCAGCCCCCAGCCGAGCATGGTGGCCGTGGGCTTGCCCTGAGCGTAAGCCTCGGCCAGGGCGGTGACCACGGACAAGGGCACGTCGCAGGCGGCGATCAGTTCGTCCATGCTCCACTTGGCCAGCAAGGCCAGGTAGCCGGCCAGATTGTCGGCCCGGGTTTCGAGAAAGGTTCGATCCTCCCAGCCGGCCTCGATGATGCGCCGGGCCACGGCCAGGGCCAGGAAGGCGTCGCGGCCGGGTTTTGGCTGCACCAGCAAATCGGCCAGGGCGGCGGATTCGCTGCGGCGCGGATCGATCAGCACGATGCTGGCCCCCCGCTCCCGAGCGGCGCGCAGGTGGGGCATGACCCCGAACTGGGTGGCAGCGGGATTGCGGCCCCACAAGACGATGGTGCGGGCGTTTTGAAGGTCCAGGGGATCGTGGGAGACGCGGGGGCCGTAGTCCAGGCCCTGGGCGGCATAGCCCGTGCCGCCGCACAGGGTGCCGCGAAGGGTGGTCACGCCGCCCAAGTGGGCGAAAAACCGGGCGTTGACGATTTTGAGCGCCGTGCGTTCGCCAAAGCCCATGTAATACAGGATCGACTCCGGCCCATGGCGGGCCACGCAGTCTTTGAGGCGCTCGGCCATCTCGTCCAGGGCGTCGTCCCAGGAGACCGGCGTCCACTGGCCGGCCACACGCCGAAGCGGCGTCGTCACCCGCTGGTCACTGGTCATGCGCCGCAAAAAGCCCGGCGTCTTGCGGCACACCGTGCCCCGGTTGACGGGATGGGCCGGGTTGCCGGTCAGCCTGACCACCCGGCCGTCCCGGACATGGGCCAGCAAACCGCAGGCGCTGGGGCAGTCGCGGGTGCAGGTGGCGACCACGGGCGTGGTCGCGCCGGGAGCGGCAGGGGCATCGGACCGGGCGGGATCAAGGGCCATGCATCCTCCAGGCGTCGCGCAACTCGATACGACGCGGCAAGAGGACAATATTATCCCCGGGCGTGACCGTCGGCAACCCCGTCCCGGGGGCATTTGCGGCGACCAAGACACGCTCTGGCTTAAAACCGTGGGCAAATCAGCACAGGGCCGCCGGAGCAAAAAGCACCGCCCAAGCGGAAGCAGGAGCCCTGAGAGTCGCCGCCATGAACAGCGCAGAGGCATTTCACGAGCAACAGGCTAAAACCACTTATTTTTTTATACTTTCGCATTTCAAAGGGACGCGACACTAGCGGCCGATCTCCGGCAGGTTGGCCACGGGCAGGCTCAAGATGAAGCTCGTGCCCTGGCCCGGGGCGGACAGCACCTCCACCCGGGCCTTGTGGCGCTTGAGGATGCCGTGGACCAGGGCCAGCCCCTGGCCCGTGCCCTTGCCCACCGGCTTGGTGGTGAAAAAGGGATCGAAGACGCGCTGGCGCACCTCCTCGGACATGCCCGGGCCGTCGTCGGCCACGGCCAGCTCGACCACGGGACCGTTTTGCACGGCCCTGATGTCGATATGCCCCTTGCCGCCCGTGGCGGCGTGCTGCTCCTCGATGGCCTGAGCGGCGTTGACGATGATGTTGAGCAGCACTTGGTGCAGGTCGCCGGGCACGAAAAGGACCGGCGGCAAGTCCTCGTCGATGTCCAGACGCACGTCGGCGGCGAACTTCCAGGCCCCGCGCGACACGGCCAGGGTGTCGGCCACGGCTTGCCCCACGTCCACGGCCAGGGGCAGTTCGTTGCCGGGATGCGAAAAGCGTTTCATGGACGAAACGATGCCGGTCACCCGGTCGAGGCCCTCCCGGGATTCGCGGATGGCGGCCGGGGATTCCTCAAGCAGGAACCGCAGCTCCTCGTCGGCCAGCATCCGGGCCAGCTCCTCGGTCAGGCACAGGTCGCCCTCGGCATCCAGGGCGGCAGCGGCCAGGCCGTCCAGGGTCTCGACGAGGCGGCCGAAGGCGTTGGCCAGAAACTCCAGATTGCCCAGCACATACTGCACCGGCGTATTGATCTCATGGGCGATGCCGGCGGCCAGCTGGCCCAGGGATTCGAGCTTGAGGGCGTGGGCGAGCTGGCGCTCCTGGGCCTTTTGGCCGCTGACGTCGACCATGTTGACCACGACTTCGTCGATGCCGCCGTCCGGAGCGAAAAGCGGCGCCGCGCTCACCGACAAAAAACGCCGCCCCCCGCCCGGACGGGCCACGGACAGGGCCACGTCGTAGACCGACTTGCCCGTGGCCAGCACCCGGGCAAAAGGATGGTCGGCCCGACTCTGGGGGTGGCCTTCGGCGTCGGCCGCGCCAAAACCGGCGTCATCGAATACGTTTCCCGCCAAGGCGCGCTGCTGCAACTCCAGGATGGCCGCAGCCCGGGGATTACTGAACACGATGGCTCCGTGGCGATTGAAGCGCAGCACCCCGCCGGGCAGGGCGTCCATGAGCAGGGCGGAAAATTCGCGTTCCCGGGCCAGGGCCGCCTCCGCCCCAAGCCGGCTGAGGGTACGCCCCAGGCGCTGGGCCACGAGCAAGGCCAGCTCGGCCTCGTCCTCATGAAAGGCGATGTCCGGATTGTGGGAATCGGGCGTTTCGTAATGAATTTCCAGGGCGGCCTCGGGCTGGCCCGAGCCGGCCAGGGGAATGCGCAGGCTCTGGGCACTGGGGCGAAAACCGGGCGTCTCGAAGGCGGCTCCATCGACCAGCAGGCGGGCGTGGGCCGCTTCGGGACGACGCATGGCCGGCGGCAGCAAGGCGATAACGTCTTTATAGAGGCGGTTTCGCGGCTGGCCGAAGCGCTGGATCACGGCATGGACCTTGGACAGGCAGTCCAGGGCGCTTACCCGGCGGGAAAGCGCGGCGGTGGCCTCGGCCAGGGCCGTCTCCTGGCGCGCCCGGCACAGCGCCAAGGCGCAGCAGTCGGCCGCTTGCCGAAACAGCTCCAGGAGTTTTCCCAGGCGACCGGCCAGTTCCGCCGACCCGATCGGTTCCCGGATCACTTCGTCGGCAACGCCAAGGGCGGCGGCCACGGCCGCGTCGTCGGCAACGGGCGGCAGCACGGCCAGCACCGGGAATCCGGCCGCGCCGGCCCCGGCCTTTCGGGCGGCGACGGCCGCGCCGTGCAGGATCAAAAGCTCGGCCTCGGCTACCAGCCCGTCAAGGTCGGCGGCCAAGGGCAGCCCGGGGACAAGAGCGCGGGCATCGTGGCCAAGGGCCGAAAGCTGCGCGCCCAAGCCAGCGTCACCGAACCGCCGGCCATCATCTTCCCAAACGCCGATTGCGCCCATGATGGTTCTCGCTCCCTGTTCTTGGCCCATCGCCCATCCCGTCTAGCACCGGCAAGGCGGCATGGGAAGGCTCGGCCGCAACCGGCCATTGCCTTGGCCGGCCGGTTTCCGTATGACTTTGCAGTATCGGCTCATGCGCCGTTTTCCGACAAAGGAGTTCCGCCATGATCGCACTGTCCGTCGTCCTGGGCGTCGCCCTGCTCCTTGGCTTCTACGGCATCGCCCTCTACAACGGCCTGATCCGGGGCCGCAACCTGACCGAGGAAGCCCGCAGCGGCGTTGACGTCCAACTCAAACGCCGGGCCGACCTCATTCCCAATCTGGTCGAAGCCGTCAAAGGCTACATGGGCCACGAACGCGGCGTACTGGAAGCCGTGACCGGCCTGCGCACGAAAATCCAGGATACTGCCGATGAAGCCGCCCGTTATCGCCTGGAAGGCGAACTCACCCAGGCCCTCACCCGTTTTTTCGCCGTGGCCGAAGGCTATCCCCAACTGCGGGCCAGCGAGAACTTCGCCTCCCTGCAACAGGAACTGGCCGCCATCGAGTCGGAGATACAACTCGCCCGGCGCTACTACAACGGCGCGGCCCGGGAGCAGAACAACCGCTCCCAGACGTTTCCGGCCAACTTGCTGGCCTCGTCCATGGGCTTTGGCCCCCTGCCCTATTTCGAGATCGAGGACCCGGCCGACCGCGCCGTGCCGCGCGTGAGCTTCGACGCCGGAGCCGGCTCGTGAACCGGGCGGCCTTCCGGTCCGGCGGCATTGTTGCGTCGCGCCCTGGAGAAACGCCCTTGGCGACAGGTTGGCTTGTCTTTGTGCAAAGCGCTTTTTCGCGCCTCATCCGGGCGCTTTTTTCCCGGGGCGCAACACTTGCGGCCCTGGCCTTGCTGGCCGTCCTGGCCGGCCCGGCCGCTGCCCAGACCGAACGCCTGCTGTCCTTTGACAGCCGGGTGACCATTGCCGCCAACGGCGATCTCACCGTGGTCGAGACCCTGCGCGTCCTGGCCGCCGGCCAGTCCATCCGCCAGGGCATCGTGCGCGAATTCCCCACGCGTTACGACATTCCCGGCGGCAAGACCGTGACGGTAGGTTTCAAGGTCCTCGGCGTTCGCCGCGACGGACGCAGCGAAGACTATCATACCGAGACGACCGGCAACGGCGTCATGGTCTACATGGGCAAAAAAGGGCGATTGCTCGACCCGGGCGAACACACGTACGAACTAACCTACGCCACCGACGGCCAGATCGGACAATTCGCGGACTACGACGAACTCTACTGGAACGTCACCGGCAACGGCTGGCGGCTGCCCATCGACCAGGCTTCGACCACGATCTTTCTGCCGCCCGGGGCCCAGCCGGGACAGTGGGCCGCCTACACCGGGCCGGCCGGGGCCAAAAGCCGCGATTTCACCGCCCATACCGGGCCGGGCACGTTTTTATGCCAAACAACCAAGCCCCTGCCCCCAGGCTCGGGTCTGACCGTGGCCGTAAGCTTTCCCAAGGGCTTCGTCACCCTGCCCACACCGACCGAGCGCATCCTGACGAGCCGGGCTTTTCACCTGGCCGCCGTCGGCCTCGTTGTGGTGACGATCTTTTTCGTCGTGGCCTGGATCATTGTCGGCCGCGACCCGGCCAAGGGCGTCACCATTCCCCTGTTTTCGCCCCCGGACGACGTCAGCGCCCCGGGAGCCCGCTTCCTGCGGCGCATGGGCTATGACGACAAGGCCTTCGCCGCCGGGGTGGTGGAGATGGCCGTGGCCGGCGGGGCCGTCATCGAGGATGACGACGGAACCTACATCGTCGGGCGCGGCAAGAAGCGCTTTCCCGAAGGTTCCTGGCAGGCCGGCCTCCTCGACGCCCTGCTTGGCGGCGCGCCGGCCGTGCGCCTGGAGCAGGAAAATCATCAAGCCGTGCGGGCGGCGCAAAAGGCCCTTCGCGAAGACCTCAAGGACCGATACGAGGGCAGTCATTTCCAGGTCAACCGGGCGTATTTCTTTGTCGGCGTGACGCTTTGCCTACTGGTCTTCGCCCTGGTCGCGCTGAACGCCGACGAACCGGAGATGGCCGGCATGACCCTGGCATGGCTTGGCGTGTGGAGCTTCGGCGTGGCCGCCCTGACCATGCGGGCCATGCAGGCCCTGGCCAAGGCCAAGGCCCGGCCGCGCTTTCTGAGCATCGTCGGCGCAGCCTTTGCCTGTCTGTTCGCCCTGCCCTTCGTCCTTGGCGAGCTGGCTGCCCTGGCCTTCCTTTCCATCGCCGTCTCCTGGCCGGCGGCCGCCTGCCTGGCCGCCATCGCCGTGGAAGCCGCGATCTTTCGCCGCCTGCTTATGGCCCCGACCAAGGAAGGCCGCCGAGTCATGGACGCCCTGGAGGGCTTTCGGCTCTATCTCCGCGTGGGCGAGGGCGAACGCCTTAACCTGCTTACGCCCCCGGAGCGCACGCCCGAGCTGTTCGAACGTTACCTGCCCTACGCCCTGGCCCTGGACGTGGAAAACGACTGGGCGGCCCAGTTCGCCGAGGTGCTGGCGCGGGCCGCGGCCCAGGGCTACCAGCCGGTCTGGTACATCGGCCACGGCTGGAGTTCCGGAGACTTCGGCGGTTTCGCTGGTGACCTCGGCTCGGGGTTCTCCTCGGCCATCAGTTCCTCGTCCACGGCCCCGGGATCGTCTTCCGGCTCGGGCGGCGGCGGGAGTTCGGGCGGCGGCGGGGGCGGAGGCGGAGGCGGAGGCTGGTAGTCGGGAAAAGACAGGCTGCCGGTCCTGTTGGCTGGCGGCGGCGTTGCGTCGTGCCCTGGCAACGCCATACCGCCCTTTGTTGCAACAACAGACTGGAATTCTCTTTCTCATTCGAGAACCTTCATGCTTGACCGGCGCGATCGCAACAGGCCGACGCCGCCATTAGGCAAGGCCCTCGACTGCTCCAGAAACGGCCGTGGCAACCACAAATGTCGCGGAGGAACATGAATGCCAATTGGTATTGTTGCTGTGTAAATCATAGAGACGACATCCTCTGCACCGACACAGCAACGGCCGACAAATTGACCCGGCCGAACTTCCGCTTTTTCCCTTGGTTTTGCCGTCAACGCATGGTAGCTTTCTAAAGCACGACAATTCCCGCTCTTTCTTGGCTTCCAGGATCGGGATCGTTCCTTCCCCGACCTTGTCCACATGCAAGACAGGCGTACTTTATCCGGACAACCGAGCCCAGCATGGAAACGCCGAACATCTCCGTCGCCATCCTCACCAACAACCTGCATCATGCCGCCCGGGACAAAAAGTGCTGCCTTGATCTCAACATCAGAAACGTCATCGTCTCCGACGAACTCGACGATCTGCTTGACCCCATCAAGGAAAACGCCGTTCAGGTGGTGCTCATCGACGCCGCCGTCAAAGGCATGGACGGGGCCAGTTGCCTGCGCGCCTTGCGCCGGGCCACCCGCTCCAAGCTTTTGCCCGTCATCATGGTAACCACCGAAAGCGGCGTGCAAAACGTGGTCAAGGCCATTGCCGCCGGCTGCAACGGCTACGTCATTCGACCTTATTCCATGACCACCCTGGAACGGCACCTCCAAATGGCCCTGGAGACCATCAGCGTCGACGAGGTGGAAGTCGAACAGCTGCAAACAGCCCAGGAACTCGTGCAGCAAGGCCGCTTCGACGAGGCGTTGCAGGAATTTTCCGAGATCGTGGAAGAGGAAAACGAATCCGCCATTTGGTTCAACAAAGGGATGGATTACCTGCACCGGCAAAAATACGGCAAAGCCATCGTGGCCTTCAACAAGGCCCTGGCCTTAAACGCCATGTACGCCGAGGCCTACCAGGGCATGGCCCACGCCTACAAGGGAAAGGGCGACGAGGCCAACTACCGGGCCTATCTCGACAAATCCGCCGAGATTCTCGCCCTCCAGGACCGTCTGGCCGAACTCAAGGAACTCTTCGCCGAGATCCTCCAAGCCAATCCCGACGCGATCAACCCCTACAATTCGCTGGGCATCGACCTGCGCAAGCGGGGCGACTATCCCGGAGCCCTGCACGCCTACACCCAGGCCCTGACGCTGACGCCCAAGGACGAAAACCTCCATTACAACATTGCCAAGGCCTGCATTTTCGCCAAGGACTATGACCGAGCCATCCACCATCTGGAACAGGCGGTAAGCTTGCGCGACCCCTTCCCCGAGGCCGCCAGGCTTCTGGCCAAGCTGCGCGCCAAACAATATGACGGCCTCGCCCAAGCCCCACAAACGACCGCAGCCGACGCCGGCCAGGCCGCCCTGGCCATGGACGTCTGAGAACCCGGGCCGCGCATGAGCCAAGAAAACCGGATCAACGGCATCTTTTCGCTCAAAACCGCCGTCACGGTAGGTTTTGGCGTCACCAAGCGGACCGCCCAGTCCGAGACCTACTGGTTCGTCAAGGAACTCGACGACAACGCCTTCGACGTGCAGAGCCTGGACATGGACTTCAAGCGCCAGGGCACGCCCTTTCGCATCACCCGGGAAAAACTCTTCGAGGACTATCACCTGGAGCCGGACCTGAGCTATCGGCTGCTGAGCCAGCCCCTGCTCGTGGGCGACCACTACCGGGCGTCCAACAAGCCGGCCAGCGCCGAGCAGGAATACCTCAAGATCAAGCGTATCGACGAGGACAACATCCGGGCCAACTTCGGCCTGGGGCTGATCTATCTGGCCATGGACAAGACCGAGAAGGCCTCCTACATCTTCGACCGCCTGGTGCGGCTAGAAGAAGCCTTTGAACCCCGCCACAAGCACCTGTTCAACGAATTCGGCATCAACTTGCGCAAAAAGGGCCTGTTTGACGAGGCGCTCAAGTACTATTTCCGGGCTCGCGAACTCTCCCCCACCGATGACCATTTGCTGCTGAACATCGCGCGGGTCTACTACGAGCAGCACAATCTGGCCGAGGCCGAGAAGACCGCCCGGGAAGCCCTGGCCCTCAATCCCGAACTCGCCGAAGCCAGAAAGCTCCTCGAACGCATCTGGGACACGCCGCCCCACATCGTGCTCCCGCCCATCAAGATCTAGGTCCCCTCGCCCTCCCCGCCCGCTGCCGGGCCATCCAGGCCCAGGGCCTGCTCGCACAACACCTTGCGCCCGGACCGGGCCAACAGGTCGGCCAGTTCGTCGCGGCCGGGCAGCCGGCTGCGGCCAAGGGCGGCCAGACGCCTATCCAGTTCCCCGGCGGCCGCGAAATAGGCCCGAACCACGGCCATAAGCTCGCGCAGGCCGGCCAGGCGCGACAGCCAGCCCAGGCCTTCGGCGTAGACGATGGTCGAGGCGGCCTGGGCTGCGGCTGCGGCATGGAGATAGGCCGCCGGAGCCACGGCAAAAAGTCGCTCCAGATGGCGCGCCGCCACCAGTGGTGGGCAATGGGCGGCGATAAGCCCCGTCAGCAGCGAATCGGCGGCAATGTCGGCCACGGTCGGGGCCTGCCGGGTCATGGCTTCGCTCAGGGCATCCTTGAGAGCCGTAATTTCCAGCGACGCCTCGCGGCTCAAGGCAACGAGCCCCGTCGTGCCCCCGCGACGGCGGCGTTCGCGCAGCAACAGCCCAGCCTCGTTTCGGGCCTTGCGGCCAAGTATCACCAGCACTTCCTCGACGTAGCGGGCATGGCAGGCGGCCAGTTCCTCCTGGGTCATGGCCATGCCGGCCAGGATCTCATAGGACGAGCAGATGACCCCGGCCTTGTTGGCCGAGGGGCCGGGGGCGATGAGCACCCCGGCCGCCTCCAGGCCCCGGCGCGCGCCGGAGGTCAGAAAGAGATTGGCCCCTTCGATGATGACCCGGGCCGAGGGCCGGCCCGTCTCGTCGCAAAAGGCGCTCCAGTTGGCGTCGTTTATGGTGTCCGGGCGGCCGCCGGCCGGGATGAAAAGGTCGGCCACGACGGTGTTGTGCAGGCTGGCCCGAGCCTTAGCGCCGTCTCGCGTGTCGGCGGCCAGGACAAAGGCTTCCGGGCCGGACAGCCGGGCCGGATCAAAGCCGGTGATGGCGGTTTCGGCGGCCACCAACCGGGTCAGCTCAGCCGGGTCCAGGCCGGCCGGATCGTAGGCCGCGCCGTGGCCGTCGCTGATCGCCAGCACCTTGGCCCGGTCGCCGTAGCGGGCAAAGAGCTGGATCAGGGCATTGCCGGCCACGTCCCCGGCCGGGCCGCCGGTCAGCTTGACCGTGAAGGCCTGGCGGTCGGGGTCGATGCCGGCCTCGCGCAAAAAGGCGTCGGCAAATTCCAGCACGCCAAGGCTGGTGACGCCGTAGCGCTTGTGGTTGATGCCGCCCTCGGGCTTGGAGCTCATAAAGGCGCTGGGCCAGCCGTAGCCGCGCTTGGCGGCCCGGCGCACGATCCAGCGGATGTGGTCCGGGGTGATGCCCTCGTCCGGGCCGAGATAGACGAGCTCGGGCCGGCCCAGGCAGTCGACCACGCCCGGAAGCGTAGGCGTCTCGTCCCCGGGCACGAGCAGATCAAGCAGCCCGTCCATGGCGCTTTTGAGGGCCAAAGTGGGATCGGCCCCGGGATCGAGCAGCAGCACGGCCTTGGCTCCGCCTTCGGGGATGTCCTTGTTTTTGAGCTGCTGGGACTCGGCCAGATGCTTGGCCTCTTCGTAGAGCCGGCCGGATTCCAGTTCGAGCTGGGCCCAGGTTCGGGTCCGCACCAGACGCACCCCGCCTCGGGCCATCTCGCGGTAGCGCACGTGGAAGCCGCGCATTTTCGGGCCGGCAAAGAAAAAGAGCGCGTGGGGCAGGTTCTCTCCGGCCGGCCGGGGCGAACCGCCAATGGCCTCAATGACGCCGGGGGCCAGACGGAAAGCCAGGCCGAAGCGGTCGGGCAGATAAAAATTCGTGCGCAGCACGTGCCGCCACAATTCGATGACGGCAGCGAACACCTGCCGGGCCAACTCGTCGTCGAGGCCGTCCAGCACGGCTCCGGCCAGCGGCGCAGCGTCGGTCTCCCGATGCCGCAGGGGCAGTTGCGGATCGAATCGGGCGGCAAACACGTCCAGCAGCGCCCTGGCCCGGGCCGGATGGGCGAGAAGGACGCCCTGCACGTTGTCCATGGAAAAAGCGTAGCGGTTTCGGGGCAACAGAAATTGCCTGGCGCATTCGCAGCCGGCTGCGAGCAGCTCGACATCCTCCTGGGCAAATCCGTGCTGCAAAGCCAGGACGGCCAGGGGCTGGTCCTTGGCCGGCACGCTCCACTTGACCCGGCGCAGGAGCAGGCGCAGCCGTTTCCAGGCCGCGTCGGCCGGGTCCAGAGCCCGGCCTTCCCGGGCAACGTAGAGGCTGATGACCGACAGGTCGCCGCCGGCCAGGACAAACCGGTCGGAATAGCCGCGCAGGATGGTCAGGCCCTCGGACAAGACGGTCTGGGCCACTTGCAGGAGCAGCCCAGACCGGGGCGGCTCGCGCATGGCCACGACGAGCCGGCTCTCGGAGGCGTCGGCCAGCAAATGCAGCTCCACCCGCACGCCGTCGCGGCCGTCGAGTTCCCGGGCCAGGGCGAAATGTCTGGCGGCCCGCAGGGGGTCGAACTTCTCGACGTAATCGGCCGGCGCGCCGCCGAGAAAGGCGGTGAAGGCCTGGCGGAAGCGGGCATCAAGATGCCCCCCGGCCGTCATGGCGGCCACGGCCCGGCGCATGGCCGTGCTTTTGGGGGCCACCGGCGGCTGGGGATCGAGCAGAAAGGTGTCCAGACGCAGCCGGCCGTCCAGGGAAGCGTAGAGGCGCGAGGTGCGGATGTTGTCGTCAACCCGCTCGGCCAGATGGTCGAGAAGGCAGGAGCCGTCGGCCGGGGCGATGCGGGTCAGCCGGGTGCGGGTGGCGTCCCAGAGGGTGGCGGACTGGCCGCCGGTCAGCACCTCGCCGGAAATGACGGCGCGCAGATGTCGGGCCTGTTGCGCGGCGTCGTGGGTGCGGAAATAGTAGGCCGGCATGTTGGCCGCGAACCAGGGAGCCAGTTCGCTCACCTGGCGGCGCAGGTCGCGGTTGACGCTTCGGGCAAGGACGGCGGCGTCGGGCGGGCTGGACTCGGGCATGGCGGACGGCTCCTTGGCGAGGGATTTCGGAACATCCTCGTCATGGCCAAAGGTTTGCCAGATGGCAAGGGGACTTGCGCCCGAGGCCGGCCTGCCGTACCCAGCAGTTTTTCGCCACGGAGACGCCGCCATGTCCGCCCAAAACGCCTTCGAGAGCCTGGAAACCGCCCTTTGGCCCACCTTTGACGCCGCCTTGGCAAAGAGCCGACACGGCGCGGACGTGGAAAAATATTTTGCCTACGCCGTGCTGGAACTGCTCCACGGCGTCCTGGCCGAGGAAGCCGACGGCTTCGAGATATTCTACGAGGACATTCGCCTTGATCCGGCCGCGCCGGGCGGCTGGAGCCTGGCCCCGCGCCTGGCCGGCCATCCGCCCCTGGCCGCCGCCTTGGCCGGCCCCGATCTGCCGGCCATCCTCAGCCGCCTGTCCCAGGCCGCCGCGGCCCGCCTTATCGCCTTCTGACGCCCCCACGACGGCAACGTCCTCCCACGAGGGTTCGGGTGGCCTCAGACTCCGGCCGACAAACAACCAATCCACGCCGCCCCCCTTTTACGCTTTCTCCAGCTGGGGGGTCTGGGGGCCTCAGGCC
>JAEZEM010000186.1 GCA_023417745.1 Pseudomonadota bacterium | reverse complement strand
GGCCCAGCCCGTCGCGCCAGCGCTGGCCCAGCCCGTCGCTCCGTCGCCCGCCGCCAGCCCGGCCAAGGCCGCCGCCGCGCCCATGATCCAGGAACCCAAACCCTTCAGCCCGGCCCCGGCCGCCCCGGCCGTCGCCGCGCCGCCGGCTACGCCCAAACCCAAGCCCAAGCCGGCCCCCAAGCCGGCCCCCACGCCGGCTGCCGCCGAACAGAGCGACCGTTCGGAAATGCCCTGATCCGCCCACGCCCTCGACTTGAAGGAGTTGCCATGGGAGCCGGGGAGACGCGCCAGGAATCCATGCGGGTGCTCGTCGCCGACGACGAACCGCGCATTCTCGACCTTTTCACCGAAATCCTGGCCCCAACCGAAGACATTCTCGGCGGCCTCGACGGCCTTGGCAGCCCTGATCCCGTCGCCGATCAGCCCTTCGACCTGACCCTTTGCCGCCAGGGCGAGGACGCGGTGGAGGCCTTTCGGGCCGCCGCTCGGGAGAACCGACCCTACGCCGTGGCCTTTATCGACGTGCGCATGCCGCCCGGGCGCGGCGGCCTGGTCGCCGCCGAGGAGATACGTTCCATCGATCCGGCCGTGCAGATCGTGGTGGTCACGGCCTTTACCGACGTCGATCCCCTGACCATCGCCCGGCGCGTGCCGCCCATCGACAAGCTCCTCTACATCCAAAAACCCTTCCATCCCCAGGAAATCCTGCAATTCGCCACCTCGCTGTGCGCCAAATGGCGGGCCGAGCGAGATTTCAAGGCCCTCAAGGGCCGTCTGGAGACCCTGGTCTACGAGCGCACCGCCGCCCTGGCCGCCGCCAACCGCAAGCTCACCCGCGAAATCGACGAGCGCGAGCGCGTCACCCAGCTCATCGAATCGGCCAAACGGGAATGGGAAGGCATCTTCGATTCGGTCCAGGATCTGGTGGTGGTCATTGACCGCGACCACACCGTGCGCCGCCTCAATCTGGCCATGGCCCACCGCTTGGGCTTGGCCCCCCGGGACGTGGTGGGCCGGCCCTGCACCTTCGTCTTCGATGACGAGGCCCGGCCCGGGGAGATCAGCGCCGCCGTCCTGGCCATGACCGACGGCCGCTATCACTCCAAGGAACTCAGCGTGCCGCGCCTTCGCGGCGAATTCCTCATCACCGCCTCGCCGCTTACCCACGCCGACGACGCGCCCTTGGCCACGGTCTTCGTGGCCCACGACGTCACCGAGCGCAAAAATCTCGAACGCCGCCTGCTCCAGAGTCAGAAGATGGAGGCCATCGGCACCCTGGCCGGCGGCATTGCCCACGATTTCAACAACATTCTCGGCATCATCATGGGCTTTGCCGAGATGATCGAAGGCGAGGCCGCGCCGGACACGCCCTTGTCGCGCCGGGTGAGCCACATCCTGGCCGCCAGCCGCCGTGCCCGTGATCTTGTGCTGCAAATTCTATCGTTTAGCCGTCAAAACGACGAGCAGGCCAATCGCCTGCACGTCGGACCGCTGGTCAAGGAGACCCTCAAGCTCATCCGGGCCACCGTCCCCATCGCCGTCGAGATCCGCGACATCATCCGCCCCGGCCGCGACGCGGTCCTGGCCGAGCCGTCCCAGATCCAGCAGATCATCATGAACCTGTGCGGCAACGCCGCCCACGCCATGCGCGAAACCGGCGGCCTGCTGGAAGTCGGGCTGGAGGAACTGCCCGCCGCCGCCTGCCCCCTGCCGGCGGACTCCGGGCCGGCCAAGTGTCTGCACCTGTGGGTGCGCGACACCGGGCCGGGCATCCCGGCCGACATCGTCGAGCGTGTGTTCGACCCCTTTTTCACCACCAAAAAACCCGGCGAGGGCACCGGCATGGGCCTGTCCGTGGCCCATGGCGTGGTGCGCAAGTACAAGGGTGAGATCAAGGTCAAAAACGTGGCCGGCGGCGGGGCGCTTTTCGACGTCTACCTGCCCCTGGCCCCGGACGCGGCCGGCGGCGAGGCTCCGGCCGCCGCCGAGGCCAATCCGGCCAGGGGGCGCGCCCGGGTGCTGCTGGTCGACGACGAGCAGGCGCTGGCCGAAATCGGCCGCGATCTTCTGGAATCCCTGGGCTACAAGACCACCGCTCTGACCGACCCCCGGCAGGCCTTGGCCTTGCTGCGGGAGCGGCCAGGCGAGTTCGATCTGCTCATCACCGACCAGAACATGCCCGGCCTGACCGGGGCGGAGCTGGCCAAGGCCGCCCTGGCCGAGCGTCGCGGCCTGCCGGTCTTGATGCTCACCGGCTTTAGCGAAACCATGAGCCCGGAAGCGGCCCGGGCCATCGGCATCCGCGACCTGCTCCTCAAGCCCGTGCTGCGCCGCGACCTGGCCGCCGCCATCGAGGCGGCCCTGGCCGAGAAGACGTAGGAGGCCTCCGGCGGCTGGGGGCCTGAGGCCCTCAGGACCCCGACCTGGAAACGGGTAAAGGGGTTTCGGCGAGGGGTGGCCCTTTGTCGGTCGGGAAGCCCAATGGGCCGTCGATGGCGCTAGACCGAAAACACCCGCCGCAGGTTTTTCTCGCGCATTGGTTTTCTGGCCGGCGGCCCAAGAGGTTGTCGGACGGCCCAGGACGGGAAACGCCGCTGTTCCGACGGCTGAGCAGGGAACAAGTCCCCTCGGCTCCAGCCTGAATGGGGAAGGCCGGCCGGGGCGACTGCCTCTTGCTCAGATGCGCCTAGCCCCAGAAGGCGAGCGGGCCATCGAAAGTGATTGGGCCTTTTTCTTTGTCGAGGTGCGTGTTACGGCCATGTTCAGACTGGCGGGGCTTTGAGGCTGGCCCTGTTACGGATTTGGAAGAGCACGGATGACAGGGCTATGCAGACATTGCAGTTGTTAAGGCATGTAAAAGCCACGTACGCAAGATCTATTGCCGTCTTTTTGTCGCTGGCTATTTGTTGGTGCGCTGCGGCATGGATGGCCTCGGGCCTTTTTTTCTGGCGTCGTGTCGTGGATGTCGTGGAGCGCGAGCGACATTTTGCCAGCGTTACGGCTGAAAACATTGCTTTAAGTATTAGTCAAAGACTCATGCATGTTCGGAGCGTGCCGGTTATTTTGTCGCAAGATGCTGGCGTGGTTTCCGTGTTGAAGCAATTTAGTCCGAATGTTGAAAATTCGCTGCTGCCGGCCGCCAAAAAGAGCCAGATATGGAAAGAGGATGTTGCACTTCAGGCCTTGACGCAGCGTTTAAGTCTTGTTCGTGATGCAAGCGGATTGCATACGCTCTTTGTTCTTAATGCCGCAGGCGATTGCATTGCAGCCGGGAAGCCGCCTGAATTGCGGGATTTTATCGGCGTGAACTATGCGTATCGCCAGTACTTTCTCGAAGCCCAAAAAAACAGCAGCGGTCGACAGTTCGCGATTGGTCGAACGGATGACATCGGCGCGCTGTTTTATGCCAAGCCGGTGCTGGCGTCTGGGCAATTTCTTGGCGTTGTTGTTTCCAGGGTAAACGTCAAGGGCCTTACCAATCTCGTGTTGGATCAGGACGTCTTTGTCGCCGACGAAAATGGGGTGGTGATCCTGGCAAAGGATGCCGATATCGTGCTGCAGGCCTTGCCCGGATCAAGGGCGATGGCGTCCGGCGCCTACAATTTCGAGAATATTTACAAGCGAGAGAGTTTTAAGTTGTTGGACATGCAGACGTGGCCATTTGGCGATGCCGGGGACCTTGTCCGGTGGAACAATGCCGCATGTCCCTATGTGTATGCCCAATCCACCGTCAAAGACGAGCTTGTCACGGTTTACGCGCTCCGCAAATTGAGTCAAATCGCTGAAATAACGAGAGACAGATATTTATGGTTCGGCCTTGCTGCCTTGACTGGCGTGTTGCTGTTGGCGCTGGTTTTCGGAATGGTCGCCTATGTCCGGTCCATTTCCCGCCATCGCCGCGAATTGTTGGGTCTCAACGAAAATTTGGCCCGGCAGGCGCATACGGACGTGCTGACCGGCTGCGCCAACCGTCGCTGTTTTTTTGAAATGCTTGAGGCGCAGCGGCAAAGGAGCCTGCGACACGCCTTGCCGCTCAGCATGCTCAGTCTCGACATTGATCATTTCAAACAAATTAACGACATTTATGGGCACCCGGGAGGAGATCAAGTCCTTCGTCATTTGGTGTCCATTGTGGAAAGCGTCATTCGCCCCACAGACCAGCTTGGGCGCGTGGGGGGAGAGGAATTCGGCATCTTGTTGCCGCAGACAACGGCATGTGATGCGGCAGTGATTGCTGAAAGGGTCAGAGCGGCAGTCGAAGACTCGCCTGCGATTTATGAGCAGGAAGCCATTGTTTTTACGGTGAGCATCGGCGTATCGCAGTGGATATTTGAGAAGCGCGAAAGTGTAAACGAGTTTGTCTGTCGCTGCGACAAGGCCTTGTATGAAGCCAAGGACAGAGGCCGCAACCAGGTCAGAGCGGACGCCTGCTGCGCGCTGCGGGACAATTGATTGTCGGATACTTGTTTGGCGATGCATGGCGAAGATTGAAAATTGTCATGTTTTTGATCTTCGCGGGTTTTCTGTCATTTTGCTTGTCCTAGCAGGCGTTGTTGTTTGAGCGTGATGTTCACGAGGGAGCAAGGGGGCGTTTATGGAACGACGGGCCATCGGTTACGTGGCGGCCGTGGAAGGGGCGCAGGCCACGGTGGTGCTTTCTCCCGAAGCCTACAGCGACATGGCCGTGGGGGCCATGGTCGTCATCCCCTCGTCGCGCTCCATGGTCTTCGGGCTGGTGCAATCCCTCTCCACCCCGGCCCCAGGGGAGACGGCCTCGCCTCATGACCGCCATCTGGCCCAATTGGCCCTTCTCGGCGAAAGTCCCGGGCCGGAGACCGAGGCGTTTGCGTTCCAGCGCGGCGTGTCCCACAGCCCGCGCCTGGGCGCGACGGCGCGTCTGGCCGAGAGCGCCGATCTGGCCCGCATCTACGCCAAGCCGACCAAGTCGAGCGTGGCCGTGGGCGCGCTGCACCAGGACCCGGACGTGCCGGCCTATGTGGTGGTGGACGATTTTCTCGGCAAACATTTCGCCGTCCTTGGCACCACCGGCTCGGGCAAATCCTGCACTGTGGCCGTGCTGCTGCGCTCGGTGCTGACCGCCCACCGCGACGGCCACATTGTGCTCTTGGACCCCCACGACGAATACGCCGCCGCCTTTGGCGACATGGCCGAGCTGGTCACCCCGGACAACCTGTCGCTGCCGTACTGGCTGCTGGACTTCGAGGAAATGACCCAGGTTTTTTGCAGCGCCGGCCAGCCCTACCGCGAGGTCGAGGCCAATATCCTCAAGGACTGCGTGATGACGGCCAAGGTCGAATATCTGCGCGGCGGCGCGGTCGGCGGCGCGGGGAGCAGCGTGGACGAGGCCGGACTGACCATTGACACGCCCGTTCCCTACCGCCTGGCCCGGGTGGCCGAACTGCTCAAGGTCGGCATGGGCAAGCTCGACAAACCCGAAAGCTCCATTCCCTATCTGCGCCTTTCCACCCGCATCGACGCCCTGCGCCGCGACCGGCGGTTTGCCTTCATGTTCGGCCAGTTGACCATCGAGGACGTCATGGGCGAGGTGCTCTCGCGCTACCTGCGCCTGCCGGGCGGCGGCCGGCCCATGACCATCTTCAACCTGGCCGGCGTGCCGGCCGAGATCGTGGACGTGGTCGTCTCGGTGCTGTGCCGGCTCATCTTCGACTTCGCCCTGTGGACCCGGCGCGGCCGGGGCGTGCCGGTGCTGCTCGTGTGCGAGGAAGCCCACCGCTACGTGCCGCGCGACGGCGCGGTCGCCTTTGCCCCCACCCGCCGGGCGCTGTCGCGCATCGCCAAGGAGGGCCGCAAGTATGGGGTGTCTCTGGGGCTGGTCACCCAGCGGCCGTCGGAAATTTCCGAAACCGTGCTGTCCCAGGTCAACACGCTTTTCGCCCTGCGCATGAGCAACGAACAGGACCAGCTCTTCGTGCGCCGGGCCATGCCGGAAAACGCCGCCGGCCTGCTCTCGGCCCTGCCGGCCCTGCGCACCCAGGAAGCCGTGGCCGTGGGCGAGGGCGTGCCCGTGCCCATGCGCATCCGGTTGCGCGACCTGGCTGCCGAGGAACGGCCGCAAAGCGACACGGCCCGCTTTTCCGAGGTCTGGAGCGCGCCATGTAACGACAAGGGGTTTATCGCCGACACCCTGGACCGGTGGCGGCGGCAGGTCCGCTGATCGCCTTCCTTGTAAAACCCTGGCTTCCGGGGTAGGGAGCAAATGATGCGTCCAGCGAGACCTTTTTCCCTTGGGGCCGTCCTGGCCCTGGCGCTTTGCGCCCTTTGGGCCGGCCCGGCTGCTGCCGCCGGCGCGCCCCGGATCGTGACCGCGCCCATGCCCACGACCACCGAGATTCACGGCATCGGCCTGCCCGATCCCGTGGCCGCCGGCCGCCGCGACGCCGCCTTGCGCCAGGCCGGGCACAAATTTTCCGATAAAAAACCCGTTGGCTGCAAATACCCGGAAGTCATCGCCGACGCGAAATTGCTCGGCTGGGTCAACAGCTACAGCAAAAAACACGGCCTGGACCCCCGGCTGGTCTATGCGCTGATCGAGCAAGAGTCGCGGTTCAACGCGTGCGCCGTTTCGCCCAAGGGGGCCCAGGGCCTCATGCAGATCATGCCCGACACCCAGAAATTGCTCGGGCTTACCGAACCATTTAATCCCGAGCGCAACATCGCCGCCGGAACGCAATATCTTCGCTCCATGCTCGACAAGTTCCAGACCGAAGTCATGGCCCTGGCCGCCTACAACGCCGGCCCCGGCGCGGTGGCCAAGCACGGCGGCGTGCCGCCTTACGACGAAACCAAGGACTATGTCTTAAAGGTCGTGGACCGGTATTTCATGCTGCGCCTGCGTTACCCCGACGAGGGGATCGGCGTGATCCACCAGAAACTGGTCGCCGGCGACGCTTCGACGGCCAAGACGGAGAAGCCATGAGCGACGCCCCCTGGCCCGCCGAGGGCAGCCCGGCCCCGGACTTTTCCCTGGCCGACGCCGACGGCCGCGTTCACAACCTGGCCGACTATTCCGGCCGGTGGCTGGTGCTCTATTTTTATCCCAAGGATTCCACCAGCGGCTGCACCACCGAGGCTGTGGAATTTTCCGGGCTTTTGCCGAGGTTTCTGGCCCTTGGCGCGGACGTGGTCGGGGTGAGCCGCGACAAGCCGGCCAGCCACCGCAAGTTCATCGACAAGCACGAGCTGACCGTGACCTTGCTTAGCGACCCCGAGACGACGACGCTGGCCGCCTACGGGGCCTGGCGCGAGAAAAAAGTCTGCGGCAAGGCTTGCATCGGTACGGTGCGCTCCACCTTCCTTATTGATCCCAAGGGCGTGGTCCGCAAATCCTGGGGCCAGGTGGCCAAGGCCGCCGGCCATGCCGAAATGGTGCTGGCCGCCCTGGCCGAACGGGCCGGGAGCTAGGCCCTTTCCATGACGCTTCACGTCGACCGCCTGCGCTCGGGGGGGCTTATCGCCACCTACCAGTGCCAAAGCGCCTGCCCGCACTGCCTGTATCGCGGCGGGCCGGGTCGGTCGCCGGATTACGTGAGCCAGGAAATGGCGGCGGCCTGCTTCGCCAAGGCGTTGTCCATGGGCTGCGCGGCCATGCACGTGGGCGGCGGCGAACCCCTGGCCGATCCCCTGGGGCTGGCCGGGGTGCTGGCGGCGGCGGCCGAGACCGGGATGCATCTGGAATACGTGGAGACCAGCGCCTCGTGGTACGACGACGCCGACGAAGCCGTGGAGCTTTTAACCGAGCTGCGCGCCATGGGCTTGTCCTCGCTGCTGGTGTCCCTGAGCCCGATGCACAACGGCTTCGTGTCGCTGCGAAAGACCCTGGGCGTCATCGAGGCGGCCCGGACGGCCGGGGTGGCCGTCTTTCCCTGGCAGGAGCATTTCCTGACCGACGTGCAAGCCTTCGACCCCGAGGCGACCCATCCTTTCGCCGCCTACCTCGACCGCTTCGGGCTAGGCTATCCGACCGAGATCTTGCGCCGCACCTGGATACACCTGGGCGGCCGGGCGTTTGATCTTTTCGCGCCGGTCCTTGGGCGCAAACCCGTCGAGATCATTTTGGCCGAGGCCTCGGCCGACTGCCGCCGGGAGCTGGCCGACGCCGGCCACTTCCACATGGACCTGTACGGCGACTATGTGCCCGGGCTATGTTCGGGCCTGGCCTGCCGGGTGGACGACCTGGGCGCGCCCCTTGATCCCGAGCGCTATCCCATCCTCACCACCCTGGCCGAGTCCGGCATAAGCGGTTTTTACGAGTACGCCGCCGCCCTGGAGGAGTACCAGCCCCTCCCCGGCGGTTACGTCAACAAGTGCGAGCTGTGCCAGGACATCCGCCGCCATCTGACCGAGCGCGGCTGGTTCGAGTCCACCGAACTCGCCCCCGTCGAATTCTACGCCGCTCTGTAGCGTCTTTATTTGGGGGGGCTGGAGGCCTCAGGCCCCCAGCCGCCGGAGGCCTCTTTTCTTCGCTTCCCTCACTCCCTTTATTTCCAGCACAACAACTCGACCATGTTGCCTTCGGGGTCGCGCATGTACTGAAATTCCAGGCATCCCACGCCCGGCACGTCGCGGCGGGCCAGTTCGCCCACGGCCGAGCCGCCGGCGGCCAGCACTTCCTCGGCCATGGCCGCCACGTCGTCCACGAGGAAGGCGATGTGGGCGAAGCCGGGGGTGTTGGCGGCGACATCGGGGCGGTCGGTGACGGCGTCGTAGGAGAATATTTCCAGGGTGGGGCCGGTGTCGCCGTGGCCGGGCAGGCGCAGGTGGACGCCGGTGATGTGGGAGTCTTTGACGTCGGTCGCGGCATCGAGCCAGTCGCCGGACAGGTCGCGCTCCGGGGGCACGGGTTTGCAGTCGAACAGGCGCACGTAGAAGGCGGCCAGGGCGCGCCAGTCGTGGGCGATGCAATTGGTGTGGACGTAACGGATGGCCATTAGTCGCTCCTTGCGTCGTGGCCGACCGGTCGCAGGCGCGGGACAAGGGCCGGGGGCAGCGGGACGCCGGGCGCGGCGGATTGGCAAAACGCCAAGGCCACGGCGACCTCGCCCAGCAGCCCGGCGATGTCGAGGTCCGCTCCGGCCGGGGAGTAGGGTGTCAGGAGTTGCGTAGCCCGGAGGAGGAGCTTGCGGCAACCCCGCAAGTTGCCGTTTTTTTGGTGGTGCAGGCCGGCGGCGACCTGAATGAGACCTTTATAGAGATCGCGCTCGGGGGAGACGTCGGGCAGCCACAGGGCTTCGAGGATTTCGTGGCACTCGAAATAGCGGCCGTCGTTGAAGGCGGCGACCCCGGCGGCCAGGATGGCTTTTTCTTCAGGGCTTCTTGACATTGGGGGCGTGCCTCCGTCACTTGGGCCGGCCCGGAACAACACCGACGTTTGTTGCTGCACCCCCTTTCCCCATTTGGGGGGTCCGGGGGCCTCAGGCCCCCGGCCGCCGGAGGCCTCTTCTCATACGAAAAGGAGCAATCATGCAGGTCGATGTCGCCATCCTTGGGGCCGGAGCATCGGGGCTGTGCTGCGCCATCGGCTGCGGCCGGCGCGGGCGTTCCGTGGTTCTGGTCGACCACGGCAACAAGATTGCCCGCAAGGTGCTGGCGGCCGGCGGCGGCCGGGCCAATTGCACCAACATCGACATCCGGCCTTCGGACTATGTTTGCGGCAATCCGCATTTCGTCAAGTCCGCCCTAGCCCGGCTCTCGCCCTGGGAATTCCTCGACTGGATTCATGGCGGCGGGGTGGCCACCCAGGAAGAGGACAACGGCAAGCATTTCTGCGTCGACGGCGCGATCCGGCTGGTGCGGTTCCTTGAAGCCGAAGCCAAGCAGGTCGGGGCGCGGTTCGTCACCGGAGCGACCATCCGCGAGGCGCGCAAGGACGGTGACGGGTTCGTGGTCGAAACCAGCACCGGGCCGATCCGCGCCGCTTCGCTGGTCCTGGCCCTCGGCGGCAAATCCTGGCCAGGCATCGGGGCCACCGATTTCGGCTACACCCTGGCCCGGCGCTTTGGTCTTTCGATCACGCCGCTTTTGCCGGGCCTGACGCCGCTTCTGGCCGGCCCGGATTTGGCCGGGCTGTGCCGCGACCTGTCCGGCGTGTCCCTGCCCGTGACCATACGCGGCGCGGGCGAGGCGGCCGGGAGCCTGCTTTTCACCCACAAAGGCGTCTCCGGCCCGGCTGTCCTTGACGCCTCCATGTTCTGGCGCGAGGGCGCGCTGGCCATCGATTTCCTGCCCGGCTGCGACGTCGAGGCCGCCCTGGCCGAAAATCCGCGCCTGGAAGTAAAAAACGCCCTGGCCCGGCTGCTGCCCAAGCGCCTGGCCTTCGCCCTGGCCGAAATGCTCGCGCTCACCGGCCCCGTAGCCGGGCTTTCGCCCAAAGCGCGCCGCGCCCTGGCCGACAAGCTCGCCGCCTTCCCCTTCACCCCGGCCCGGGCCGAAGGCTACGCCAAAGCCGAAGTCACCATCGGCGGCGTCGACACCGCAGCCATCTCCTCCAAAACCCTCGAAGCCGCGTCCGTACCGGGCCTGTACGTCATCGGCGAACTCCTCGACGTCACCGGCCGGCTTGGCGGCTACAACCTCCACTGGGCCTATGCCTCGGGCTTCGCCGCCGGAGAGAAGGCGTAGAGGGAGGGGCGAGAGCGTGTTATAAGATTAAGTTATACAATGTCGCGCCACAAAGCTCTTGGTCTTGGTGGAAAAGATGATGTTCAAATATCACAAGGTGACGAAATATTTGAACGAAAACCTGGTGGAAGCTGTGAAAGCCATGGCCCAGCTTGGTCGTATGCAGGATAAGTAAAGCCAAAGCGAGGTAGCTAATGAGCACAGGGGCAGTATCTATAAGGTTTTGGCATCCATGTATGGATTTGAGTTTTTTGGGTGAGTTGCTGAGGCTGCCATGTTTCAGATGGTGGACGGCAGGAGATGACAGAGCTACCCCGAAAGGAGCCCCCCTCCCGGGGAAATACAAGGAAAGCTACTGGGTAAGCAGACTGGAATTCTCGGAGCGACTTAGGTTCGTCAAAGAATTATCAAGACTAGTAACCTTAGTGTCAAGTATGCAAGACGCCATCGTCCAGTTTCAAGAATCTGGAGGAAGGATCGGGATATATTTATCTTTGCCTGGTAAAAGCAACGTTGGAGATGACATTGATCCCTCACTTCTTTCTTTGATGGGAAATCTTGGCATCACTTTTATGATAGAAGTCATGCCTGGAGTTTGACAACTATCGCATGCTGCTACGGCCAACGCCTACATCTTTAACAAAGACAATCTGCTCACCGGCTCCGGCGGCTACACCATTTCCCGCAGCAGCCAGAACGGCCTGCCGACCTCGGTTGCCGGCAACGGCCTGACCGAGAGCCTGACCTTCAGCCAGTACGGCGAACTGGACGCCTGGACGGTGTCCGTCGGCGGCAACACGGCGGCCAGCTACTCCCTGACCCGTGACGCGGCCGGCAGCATCGCCAGCCTCACCGAGACCGTGGCCGGGGCGAACCACGATAGGGAACGCAAGGGTGAGGTGGACGCTGTCTGCGAGTGAATGCTCTGAAACCCCGCCGAATTTGCCTTTCTCAGGCAGACGCCTCTTGCTGTGTTCTAGAATCTAGAATAAAGAGCAGGCATGAATCTGCTGCCCCAGGATGTCCTCATCCTCCTGAAATTGACGGTCTCCCGGCAGGTCGCGACCAAGTGGAGCTTCCAGTCTCTCAGTCATGAACTCGGCCTGAGCTCCTCGATGGTGCACTCCGGGCTCAAACGGGCGGCCCAGGCGAGGCTTTACGACCCGGACCAAAGAAAGCCGATCCGGCGCGCGCTGGAAGAACTGCTTATCCATGCCGTGAAGTACGTCTTCGTCCCCGATCTTGGGCCGCCGACCAGGGGCATGGCCACTGCCCATGCCGCTCCCGTGCTCAAGAACGACTTCGCGTACGATGCGGACAGCGTCTACGTCTGGCCCGACGCGAACGGCCATGCGAAGGGCATAGAGCTTTCTCCGCTGTCAAAGTCCGCTCCCCACGCGGCAAAACTGGACGAGGACCTCTACGCCGCCCTCGCGCTTCTGGATGCCATTCGTATTGGCCGTTCCAGGGAGCGCAAGATGGCCGAAGACAAACTGCTCTATCTTGTGAGGGGGCATGTATAACAGGCGGCGCAAGCAGAACCTGGACAGGGTTGTCATGGTGGCGCAGCGCCTTGGAGAGCTTCGCGACGAGGTTGTCTTTCTTGGCGGGGCGATTGCCGGCCTGCTTGTCACTGATCCGGCTGCGCCCGACATTCGGGTAACCCTCGATGTCGATTTGATCGTCGAGGCGGCTACTCGTGGGGAATACTACAAGTTCCACGACAAATTGCGGGCAAAGGGCTTCATGGAGGCCCCCGAAGAGGGGGTCGTCTGTCGCTGGAAAATCGACCAACAGCTCGTTGATGTCATGCCTGTCAAAGACGAGATTCTCGGCTTTGCCAACCCCTGGTATCCAGACGCCGTGATGCATCCGCAGATATACGATCTGGACGGGCTTTCGATCCAGGTAATCTCCGCTCCCTACTTCCTCGGAACGAAGCTTGAAGCCTTCAAGAGCAGAGGCAAAGGCGACTTCCTCTCAAGTCACGACATTGAGGACATCATCGCCGTTCTGGACGGCAGGCCCGAGATCGTGGAGGAGATCGGGCAAGCGGATGCCCGTATTATGGAATACCTGTCTGCCGAGTTTCGCATCCTGCTAGCCAATGAGGACTTTCTGGACGCTATACCCGGCCATCTTCCGCCCGACGCCGGCAACCTGATGCGTGCAGGCATCCTTCGGGAGCGCATTCAACAAATAGCCAACTGCAGCACAGCGGAGATACCGGCAGGGACGCCTGTCCTCTGAGCAGCGCGTTGACCGTTGCTTCCATCGGCCGTCACACACCCTTCCCCTCGCCAAACCCATATGGGGGTCCAGGGGCCTGCGGCCCCTGGCGGGCGCGAGCAGAGCCCGCTCTTGCGCCTTTCTCCGCCTTTCTCCCCCCTCTAGCTCACCTCGAATCCAATATCCGCCAGCCCTTGTTTGTCGTTGTCCAGGGACGCGCCGGCGGTGGTCAGGTAGTCGCCGACCATGAGGCCGTCCGCGCCGCAGCTAAGGGGCGCGAGGTTGTCCCGGGTCGGCCCGAAGACCGTGGGCCGGCCGCCGCAGATGCGGATGTGCCGGTCGGGCAGCAGGCAGCGCAGCAGGATGACGATGCGGCAGGCTTCGTCGCGGCTAAGGACGGGCTGCGCTTCCAGGGGCGTGCCCGGGATGGGCGAGAGGAAATTGACGGGGATGGAAAACGCGCCGGCTTCGAGCAGGGTCAGCGCCAGATCGGCCCGGTCTTCCCAGGTTTCGCCCAGGCCGAAAAGCCCGCCGGAACAGATGGGGATGCCCAGGCGGCGGCAGTCGGCCAGCACGGCCAGGTTGTCGTCGAAGGTGCGGGTGGTGCAGATGTTCGGATAGTGGCGGCGCGAGGTTTCAAGGTTGTGGTGGTAGGCGGCCAGGCCTGCGGTTTTGAGGCGCTCCAGGGCGTCGGCAGGCAGCACGCCGAAAGAGGCGTCGGCGGCCATGCCGGCGGCGTCGATGGCCGCGATGGCTTGGGCCGCGGCCTCGATTTCGGCTTCGGGCAGGGCCTTGCCTGAGGCGACGATGCCGAAGCGGGCTACGCCTGCGGCCTGCATGGCGGCGGCGGCGGCGGCGATGTCGGCCGGCGGCAGGAAGGGGTGGACGGCGCTTTGGGAGGCGTGGTGGCCGGACTGGGCGCAAAAGGCGCAGTTCTCGCCGCAGCGCCCGGATTTGGCGCTTATGATGGCGCAAAGCGAGGCCCGATTGCCGACGCGGGCGCGGCGCACGCTGTCGGCGGCCCGGGCCAGGGCGTCGAGGGCGGCTCCCTGGGCGGCGGGCAGTTCGACAAGCAGGCGCTCCCGCAGGGCGTCGGCGAGAAATCCCCCGGCGATCAAGGGCGCGGCGATGTCGTCGGCAAAGGCGGAGAACTGGGGCATAGTCTACCTCGGGAGACGGAAATAGCTCCGGGCGGCGGTTTGGGCAAGGGGTGGGGGGAAGGGAACTTTTGGGCCGACCGGCCTTGCTTTTTTTTGGTAATTCCAACAGAAACTTGTTTCAGGCTCCGGAATCGGCCCATGGCCGGCGCACGCATGGGGCGTCGTCAGTCCGGA
>JAEZEM010000184.1 GCA_023417745.1 Pseudomonadota bacterium | reverse complement strand
AGGGCGTTTGCGCCCATTACGGCCGCATCCAGGCCCTGCGCGACGTGTCGCTGCGGGTGGAGGAAGGCGAGGTCGTCACCATCATCGGGGCCAACGGCGCGGGCAAGTCCACCACGCTCATGACCATCTGCGGCATCGTGCGGGCTTCGGCCGGCGAGGTGCGCTACGCCGGGGAGTCCATCCGCGACAAGCGTCCGGACCAGCTGCCGGCCCTGGGCCTGTGCCAGGTGCCCGAGGGACGCCGCATCTTTCCGCGCCTGACCGTCCAGGAAAACCTCGACATGGGCGCGTTCTTGCGCCGCGACGTCGACGGCATCGAGGCCGATCTGGGGCTGGTCTATCGCCTGTTCCCGGTGCTCCACGAGCGGCGCAAGCAGCACGGCGGCACGCTGTCCGGCGGCGAGCAGCAGATGCTGGCCATCGCCCGGGCGCTCATGGGCCGGCCGCGCATGTTGCTTTTAGACGAGCCGTCGCTGGGGCTCTCGCCCATGATCTCCCAGCACATCTTCCGCATCATCCGCAACGTCAACGAGGAGCGCGGCATGACCGTGCTGCTCGTCGAGCAAAACGCCAACATGGCGCTCAAATTGGCCGACCGGGCCTACGTCATGGAGACCGGCACGGTGGTCATGGAAGACGACGCGGCGGCCTTGCGGGAAAACGCCGACATCAGAAAGGCTTATCTGGGGCAATAGCCTCGTCCTCGGGCACAAGTCCGAAGCGCAGGCAAAACCGGAACACGCTGCCCGCCCCTGGCTCGCTCTCCACGGTCAGCTCCCCGCCCATGGCCTCGATCAGCCCCCGGCTGATGGCCAGCCCCAGTCCCGTGCCGCCGAAGCGCCGGGTGGGCGAGGCGTCCACCTGGGTGAAACGCTCGAAAATCCGCTCCTGATCCGCCTTGGCGATGCCGATGCCGGTGTCGCGCACGGCAAAGCCCACTTCCACCGTTTCCCCTTCCGGGCCGGACAGCACGCACGGCCGGGCGCAGTACGTTTCTATGGTCACCGTCCCGGACGGCGTGAACTTCACGGCGTTGCCGCCGAGGTTGAGCAGCGCCTGACGCAGCTTGCCGCCGTCGCCGTAGAGCAGCTGCGGCACGTCTCCAGCGATGGTCGCCGACAGCTTCAGGCCTTTTTCCAGGGCAAGGGGGGCCAGGATGGCCTCGACGCCCTGGAAGATGGACGACAGGACAAAGGGCTGGTTGTCCAGGGCGAGCTTGTCCGACTCCAGGCGCGACAGGTCAAGGAGGTTTTCGACCAGGGTAAGCAACGCGCCGGCGGCCTGTTCGATGTCGGCCAGGCATTGGCGCTGGTCCGGGGCGAGGTCCGAGGCGGCCAGCACCTGGCCCATGCCGATGATGCCGTTAAGGGGCGTGCGCAGCTCGTGGCTCACGTTGGCCAGGAAAGCGCTCTTGGCTTGGCTGGCTGCTTCGGCCGCCTGTCTGGCCCGGATCATGGCCGTGACGTCGCGGGCGAAGATGGCCGCCCGGGGCGCGGCCCCGGGCGGGGTGGGCAGGGGGGCGGCGATGATGTCGAAGAGGATGCCGGCCCGTTCATCGGTAAACCGCACCCGCCGGCCGAGCTTCACGGCCCGGTGCAGCTGGGCCAGCCGGTTCTCGCCGACCTTGCCCGGAAAGATCTCGGCGAAGGTCCTGCCCGCAAGGGTCTGGCTGGGCTGGCCGATGCCGACGGCCGCGGCGGCGTTGACGGCCAGGACCTGGCCGGACGTGTCGGCCACCACCACCCGGTCCGAGGCGGCGTCGAGGAGTTCGCGCACGGCGGCGGCGTTGTCCCGGGCGGCGGCCTCGGCCGTCTTGCGGTCGGTGATGTCGGCGATGACGCTGATGAAAAACAGCGGCTCGCCGTCGTCGTCGCGCACCAGGGACACGGTCAGGGTGATCCAGACCAGGGAGCCGTCCTTGCGGATGTAGCGCTTGTCCATGGAATAGGTGGCCAGCCGTCCGGACAGGAGGTCCTTGACCCGCTCCAGGTCGGCGTCCAGGTCGTCGGGGTGGGTGATGGCCGCGAAGTCGAGCCGGTCGAGTTCGGCTGCGTCGTAGCCGGTGATGGCCTGAAACCGGGCGTTGACGCGCTGGAACCGGCCGTCGAGTCCCACATGGGCGATGCCCACGGCCGCCAGCTCGAAGGTGCCCCGGAAGCGGCGCTCCGAGGCGGCCAGCTCGGCCCGGGCCTCGTCGTTGGCCCGGGAAATACGGGCCGCCCGGCGCAGGAGCAGCAGGCTCCCCAGGGCCAGGATGGGCGTGGCCAGGGCGATGGCCGCTACCCCGGCGGTGGCGTGGCGGTCCTGGGCGTCCAGCAGGGCGTCCAGACCGGTCCTGACCGAGGTTTGGCAGTCGGCCAGGCAGGTGCGCAGGGCGTCCGCGTCCGCCAGGTAGTCGTGCTCATGGAGCAGATCCCAGGCGTCGAGGTGGCGTCCCCGGTCGGCCAGGACGAGGGCCTGGGCCTGGGCGGCGGCCACGGGCCGAAGACGCTTCTCCAGATCCACGATGTCGTAGAGGTTGGGAGTCTCATCGGCCAGGCGGCGCAGCGTTTCCATTTGCTGGGCCGCGCTGTCGGCCTGTTGGCGGTAGGCCGCCAACGCGGCCGCGTCGTCGCGGGCGGCGACGACCAGGGACAGGGCCTGCATTTCTCCGGTAGCGGCCTGGACGGCGGCCAGGGTGTTGTCGGCCACCAGCACCACGTCGTGGATGGCGGCGGCGTTGCGGTTGGCGGCGACCACCAGCCACCCCAAAGCAATGTAGAGGGCCAAGGCCAGGGCCACGAGCGCGAGGCCCCGGCCGACGGGAAAGTGGCGCGGCGTTTGTTTGACAGTGGACATGACGGACTAAGACGGGTCGAAAGCACCGGTGGTTTGGCGACGCCGCGCAAGCCGTCAGGGTTGGGGAACACGAGGCGTCGCGGGACAGCTCGCTTGGTGCATTGGGAAATTATTCTTAAAGTAAATTATGCGAAGGAGTTGCCATGGGCAAAGACTGACCGAAACAGTAGCCAAAGCAGATGGAAAGGGCAAGTTGGTCCTTGCGCCGCGACCCAGACAAGCAGGACGGCAAAACAGTGCTGTTCCTGCGCTGCCGGAGAAGCTTCAAGGTTTATCCCCAGGATGCGGCCCTAGACGGATTTGTCCAGAATGGCCTCGGAGGCAAAGGCCCGCAGCTTGACCACCAGGCGCAGCCATTCTTCGTCGGGGAGTTCGCGCAGGAGTTTGCCCGTGGCGTCGTCGCGCACCAGCATCTGGACGATCTGGGTGGCTTCGTCGACGCGCAGGGCGATGCTGCGGTTGGGGAAGGCGGCCTGGATTTCGCGCACCGTGGACTCGGCGTCGTGCTCCTCGACCTTACGCTCGGCCGCAGGAGCCGAGGCCGTCCGTTGCGGGGCGGCTGGGGCCGGGGCGGTCGCCCCGACAGGGGTGGTGTTGGCGCTGTCGCTCATGGCTGCCGTCGCCGCGCGGACGCGGCGATCCTCCACGTCCTTCCTATCGGTTTTCGGGCCGGCCGTCTTTAGTTTCCGCAGCCGGGGGCAGGGGGGCGCGCAGCCGCTCGCGCGCGCCGTCCCAGATGGTGGCCAGCACCGAGGCGAGGATAAGGGCCGAACCGAGATAGCCGACGAAGCCAAAGCGTTCGCCGAAAAGGACGTAGGCCAAAAGCGCGGCCATGACCGGCTCCAGGGTGGCGACCACGGCCGCCCGGGTGGCTTCCAGGCGCTTTAAGCCGGCGTAATAAAGCGAATAGGCCCCGTAGGTGGAGCACACGGCCAAAACGATGCAGGGCACGGCCCCGGCCAGGGTCGGCCGGGTGAAGTGGACAAAGGGCAACAGCGTCAGCGACCCGACCGGCAGGGCGTAGAGAAAGAGGGTAGGCGTCTTGTAACGGCCCAGGTAGTATTTGCCGAAGATGTAGTACAGGGCATAGGTGACGCCCGAGAGCAGGCCGAAAAAGACGGCCCGGCCGTTGACGGCGGCGGCCCCGTCGCCGCAGCTCACCCCGGCCACGCCGAGGATGGTGGCGACCACGGCCGCGATCTTGTAGCCGCCCATGGGTTCCTTGAGAAACAGCCAGGACATGACGGCCACCCAGGCCGGGGCGGTGTAGAGCAGCACCGAGGCCAGGGCCGCGCCGCCGGCTTCCACGGCCACGACATAGGCCCCGAAAAGCCCGGCGATGCCGGCCACGCCAAATCCGGCCACGGCCGGCAGATCCCGGGGCGCGATGCGCGTCTCCCGGGCATAAAGGGCCTGGGCGGCGAAAAAAAACCAGGCCAACGTGGTGCGCCAGAAGGCCACTTCCACCGTATCCATGCCGGCGGCGAACGACAGCTTGGACAGCGGTCCGATAAGCCCCCACAAGGCGGCGGCTCCCAGGACGTACAGATAGCCCGACATGTCGTAAGCCTCCAGGCCGCGACGGCGGCGAGGCTAGGGGCTACCAGAATACGGCCCGGCGCGAAAGGGAAAACCCCTGTGCGAGCGGGGAATCACGGCTGGGCGTGTTGATTGTTTCGCTCGCCCGTACTATGCCTTGGACGGTTTCGCCTCTGCTTTCCGATCCAAGGAGCTTGCCATGCTTTCGCGCCGACTTTTCTGCGTCGCCGACCCGACCCACGCCGATTTCGGCTGGGCGGCCGAGAGCCGCTTTCTGCACATCCGCAAGTATGACGCCTGCGGCAATTCGGTCAACGACTGGACGTTTCCAGTGGCCGACACCGCCGCCGGCGAGATCACGTGTTCCGTGTGCGGCGCGCCGGCCTATCTGGCCGGCGTCCAGCCGAAGACCGGCGGCCAGGTCGTGGCCTGCGACTTCCTGGGCCGCTGCCAGGCCGGGCCGGCCGACGCCAACCTGGCCCGCCTGGACGCCTTGTGCCGCAAGCTGGCCGAGATTCCCTATCCGGTGGAGCGCGCCCGCCTCGCCCCGGCCGTGGCCGCGCTGATCGCCGCCGTGGCCCACGACCCGGCCGCTGTCGCCGTCCTGGACGCCCACAAGATCAAAGACATCTACGCCGCCGGCTGAGCCGGCCGCGACCCACGCCATTTCGGGCCACGCGCCCCGCCACGACAAGGAGGACTCGATGACCAAGACGGATATGACCGCCTTTAACCAGGCCCTGGCCGTTGGCCGCCCGCCCAACGTCAAGACCCTTTTCCCCAATTCTCGGGCGCTTATCGTCAGCGGCAAGGCCGTGGACCGGGCCATGCTCAAAAAGGGCCAGGCCATGACCATCGCCGCCAACTCCCGCAGCAACGCCGTGCTGCGCGGGGCTTTGCTGGCCGCCCAGAAGGCCGACGCCGCCGTCATCCTGGAGATTGCCCGGTCGGAGTCCAACTACTGCAACGTCACCATGTGGAACATCGCCAGGCAAGCCGACCAGGCCATGAACGAACTGGGCATCACCGTGCCGGTGGCCATCCACGCCGACCACTACGGCATCAAAAAGCCCGGCGACGTGGCCGAGGCCCTGGCCGAGATCCCCACGCTGTTCGAGGCCGGCATCACCTCCATCGCCATCGACGCCTCCCACTTGCCCGACGAGGAAAACCTGCTGGCCAACATCGCCCTGGCCCCGGCGGTCCCGGGCTGGGCCGGCTACGAGACGGAAGTCGGCGAGATCAAAGGCAAATCCGGCCTGTCCACCCCGGACGAGGCCCTGTTCCTCATTCGGGGGCTCAACGCCAACGGCATCCACCCGGACTGGATCGCGCTCAATAACGGCACCACCCACGGCATCGAGGCCTCGGCCACGGGCATCCAGGTGGAGCTGACGGCCGAAATCCACCAGGCGCTGGCCCCCTACGGCATTTCCGGAGCCCAGCACGGCACCTCGGGCAACTCTTCGGACAAGCTCAAGCAGATCGCTTCCCTGACCCGCACCACCAAGGCCAACGTGGCCACGGCCCTGCAGATGATCGCCTGGGGCGTGGCCGTCAACGACTACGGCAACGCCGTCCTCGACGCGGCCGGGGCCTTCACCAAGGAGCCGGGCAAGGGCCTGGACGAGGGTCTATGGGCCGAGATGGTGGCCTACGCCGGAGCCAAGGGCATCAAGGCCGGCGACTACAAGAAGCTCAACGCCGTCTTCGAATGCAAGATCCTGGGCCAGCCCAAGGCCGTGCGCGACCGCATGGCCGGGGCTGTGGCCGAGTTCGTGGCATGGCTTCTCACCGACGTCTTCAACGCCGCCGGCACCGCGCCCCTGGCCGTGGAAGCCCTGACGGCGGCCGGTTCCTACGATCTCGGCTCCAAGGCCGGCGTCATCGAGAACCCGGCCGAATGGACCCGGGAGAAGATCCTGGAGCGGGCCAAGTCGTTGTCCCGCGACAAGGGCCCCGAGGGCGACTTCGACGACTAATTGGTTTTTTGCAGCGGCCGGCCTGGGTGTGCTCCCGGCCGGCCGCCTTGGCGCGCCGCATCTTTTGCCCCCTCAAAAATCACAGGCGTTTTTTTCGAGAAAAAATGTTTTCACGGTGTTGCTTGTGAAGCGCTAGAGACTCTTTCGAGGACGCGCCCGAAGCGTCCGAGGAGCGCCGATGGCCCTGACGCTGACGCTCGCCTCGCCGGCCTTTGCCCACCTGGGTATGATTCCCGACCGCTACGCCGCCGCCGGGGCGAACCTGTCGCCGCCGCTGCTGTTTGCCGGCGTGCCGGCCGGCGCGGCCAGTCTGGCGCTGGTGTGCGACGATCCCGACGCCGTCTCCGGCGTGTTCGACCATTTCGTGCTCTATAACCTGTCCCCGGCCACCCCGGGCCTGCCCGAGGGCCTGCCGGCCGTGCCCCGCCACGCCGACGGCAGCCTGTCCGGGGTCAACGGCTGGGGACGCCTGGGCTACGCCGGACCGCAGCCGCCGTCGGGCGTCCACCGCTACGTCTTTACCCTCTACGCCCTGGACGCCGCTCTGGACCTGCCGCCCGGAGCCGCCAAGCGGGACGTCCTGCGCGCCGCCAAGGGCCACATCCTGGCCTCAGCCACGCTCATTGGCCGCTACGGCCGGGAGTGAGGCCCGAGCATCGCCACAAGCGGGCGACGCCGGTGGCCGGGGGCGGTCAGCGGCCGTCGCCGGGGCGGATTTGGCGGCTCATCCCACGGAGCAGGTCTTGCCGGTTGCCCGGGCCAGGCGGCCGTGGCCCAAGGCCGGTTTGTCTGGCCGCGTCGCGCCATCCGATGCTACTGCAGGGCGCAAGCCCGGCCGCAGCGCTCGCGCACGTCGGTCCTGGCCAGCCCCAGGTGGGCGGCCACGCAGGCCTGGCACAGGCTCGGCGGCTGGGACAGGGACAAGCCTGCCTCGTCGGCCCGGGCCAGGACCATGGCAAAGACCGCCTCGGCCAGATCGGCCCGGGCCGGGGCGACGACCGTCCGTGGGGCCGGCGCGGTCGGGCCGGCCGAGGGCCGGTCCAGGACGAACAGGGCGAAAAGAGCGGCGGCTGCCAGGCTCGCGGCGACGATTTTCTTGACATCGGACATTGTTTTTCCTCCCTCTGTAACACGCGGCCCGGCCTTTACGACGGGGGCGGGCTGTGCCATAGGCCGAGCTGGGTTTCGGTCGGACCGTAGCCCGCCGCGCCGGTCGCGATCCAATCGCAATGTCCGAAGCGGTGCTTCGGCTTGGCCGAAGACGCGCGACGCCGGGAGGGGCGTTGTGGAGTACTATCACCTGCGCACCTTCGTGGCCGTGGCCGAGGAGGAGCATCTCACCCGGGCGGCTGAGCGCCTAAGCGCCAGCCTGCCGGCGGTCAGCGCCCATATCCGGGGTCTGGAAGAGGAACTCGGGGTGGCGCTTTTTGCGCGCACGCCCAAGGGCATGCGCCTGACGGCCGAGGGCCGGGCGCTTCTGGAAGAGGCCCGGGAAGCCCTGCGCGGCCTGGAAGCCGTGCGGCGGCGGGCCGGGGCCTTGCGCCAGG
>JAEZEM010000170.1 GCA_023417745.1 Pseudomonadota bacterium | reverse complement strand
TTTTCGAGGTATCGGGCGGCGTGGAATAGCGTTGTTCGAGCATGTCCTGTTTGGCGGCCATCATCATTTGAAACAGGTCTTCCGGCGCTTCGGCCAGGGGCACGGCTTTGAGACTGGCGGTGATGGGCTTCATGGAAGCAAGATCGACTTGGTAAGCGGCGTCCGACATGGGCAAAAACCTCCATGCGTAGGGTGATGCCCGGAATTAATGCAAAATCGATGCCGAATAGAGGTTTTGCTATGGTTTTTTCAGGCGGCGTATTGCCTGAAAGAGCCGGCGAGAGAACGCAAAGAAGCTTACACACTGCTTCCCAAGTTAGCCATCACAGCAGGAGAGCGGTAATTTTGGACTAACTCCGCCTCCAATGACCTAAAGAAAGGGAGCAAGCAGCATAATGCCTGCTCCCGATAAAATCCGGGAGGCGAGATCAGCAGCGCTTGTGAATTACTCTGAACCGATCGAAAGCGTAGTTTGCTGCCCCGAAGGGAGGGCAGGCAAATCTGGGCTAATTCCCCAAATTTGCTGAACAAGCTTTCTTGCGCTATCAAGAATGTTGACCACATTGTCTGACAGTGGTTTACTGGACTTACCCAAATTTTCGATAACAACACAAAGTTTAGCAGCATGAGAGAACAATACATCTAAATCTGGGTCTTTTTTATGAAGCTCTTGCTGCAAACGTTCCAATCTACTGAGAAGCCTCGACTTATGCTCTTCCGAGAATACATCTGAAGCAAGCAGTGTTTTGCGAAGGTCATCGACCCGACTTTGAATTGTAACAACCATATCGTCTGAAATAATTTTCCCAGCCTTACGCATTTCAAGGAGTTTTTCAACTCTAATAAAGATTAAACGTGGTTTTATTTGCGCTATTAAAGATTTTATTTTTTTGTCAACCACCATAGACGCCGTACCAGAAAGACCAAAATCAAGTTTTAACCCGAGATCTCCTCTCTCTATTGCACGCTGAAAAAGGCAATAAAAACCAAATAAGTCTTCATCAAATTGGTCTCCCAACTCATGATTCATTACACCAAAGTGGTTTATCAAATATTCAACGGCATCATAATCATCTTCGGGCAAGTCCCTGATTAACTTATCTAGCATACCGCTCTCCTTTGTTTTCTTATATACAATACTATACAAAAAATGTCAACACCAAATATTTCCTACAAGGCAACCTCAATGCTGCACTTCGATTACATCATCGCCGGAGCCGGCATCGTCGGCCTGACCACGGCTTACGAAATCCTCAGCCGCGCGCCGTCGGCTCGGGTGGCCGTGGTGGAAAAGGAAGACGCCCCGGGACGCCATGCCAGCGGCCGCAACAGCGGCGTGCTGCACTGCGGCCTGTACTATGGCAGCGACACCCGCAAAGCCCAGGTCTGCGCCGTCGGCGGCCGGGCCATGAAAGACTTTGCCGATGCCCACGGCATCCCCTGGCAAAATACCGGCAAGGTGCTGGTGGCCACCGCCCCGGACCAGTTGCCGGCCGTGGAGCGGCTTATGCGAAACGCCGCCGACAACGCCATACGGGCCGAGCGCATCGACAACCGGACGCTGCTGGAACTGGAGCCGGCCGCGCCGCCCGACGCCGTGGCCGCCATCCATTGTCCGGACACCTCGGTCATCGACGCCAAGGCCGTGCTGGAGACCCTGCGCCGCTTGCTGGCCGAGCGAGGGGCGCGGTTCTACTTCCAGCGGCGCGTCCTCGGCCCAGCCGCCGACGGGTCGCTGCAAACCACCGACGGCCCCATCCGGGGCGGGTTTCTTTTCAACTGCTGCGGCGCCTACGCCGACGTGCTGGCCAAGGCTTGCGGCTTTGGCCGCCAATACGCGCTGGTCCCCTTCAAGGGCCTCTACTGGAAGCTCTCACCCCAAAAGCAGCATTTGGTGCGCGGCAACATCTACCCCGTGCCCGACCCGGCCATGCCGTTTCTGGGCGTGCATTTCACGCGCGGCCTAAGCGGCGAGGTCTACGTGGGGCCAACAGCCATCCCGGCCCTGGGCCGCGAGAACTACGGGCTGGTCTCCGGCGCGAAATGGGGCGAAGCCGCCGCTATCCTCGGCCGCCTGGCCCTGCTCTATATGGCCAACCAGAACCACTTCCGGCTCCTGGCGCGCACGGAAATACGCAAGTATTCCAAACGGTTTTTCCACCAGTGCGCCAAGCGCCTCTTTCCCGGGCTGGCCCTGGACGATCTCGTGCCCACAGCCAAGGCGGGCATCCGGCCCCAGCTCGTCAATGTGGCCACCAAGCGGCTGGAAATGGACTACATCCTGGAGGGCGACGGCAAGTCCCTGCATGTGCTCAACGCCATTTCCCCGGCCTTCACCGGCAGCTTCGCCTTTGCCCGGATGATTGTTGACCGCAGCGGCGCGCTGTAGCAGTTTTTGCCGGCAGCCCGGCTCGTCTCGCCGCCGCGACACGAGCCGGGCGGGCCAAACGCCCCTGCAGGCGGCAGGACGGAACACCATGACGCAAAAAGGCCGGCCGGCCGTCTTTTTTGACCGCGACGGCGTGCTCAATCACGACGCCGGCTACGTGCACACGCCCGAGGCCTTTATCTGGACCGACGAGGCCGTGGCCGCCGTCCGCCAGGTCAACGACGCCGGTTGGCTGGCCATCGTCGTCACCAACCAGGCCGGCATTGCCCGGGGCTACTACGGCCACGAGGACGTCAGCCGCCTGCACCAATGGATGCAGCACGAGCTGGGCCGCCACGGGGCGCATATCGACGCCTTCTACTACTGCCCGCACCATGTGGACGGCGTGGTGGCCGAACTGGCCATGGCCTGCGCCTGCCGCAAGCCCAATCCGGGAATGCTCCTTGCCGCCTTCGAGGATTGGCGCGTGGACCGCGACCGCAGCTTTCTTATCGGGGACAAGGGTTCCGATGTCGAAGCCGCCAAGCGGGCCGGCATCCGTGGCTATCTGTTCGAGGGAAACGGACTCTTGCGTCTGGTCCGGGAGGGCATGGCGGCGTCAGGGCCGCCGCGTCACACCACCACCTGCTCCAAGACCAGCTCCACGCCGTAGCGCTGCCGCGCCGCGCCGCGCATGACTTCGATGACGGCCAGGATGTCGGCCCCGGTCGCGCCGCCGACGTTGACGATGATGCCGGCGTGGCGCGGCGATATTTGCGCGCCGCCGATGCGAAAGCCCTTGAGGCCCGCCTCTTCCATGATTTGCCCCACCGGCGGCGCGCCGTCGGGGCGGCGAAACACGCTGCCGGCGCTGGGAAAATCGTAGGGCAGCCTGGAGCGCCGCAGCTTCCCGACGCGCCCCATCTCGGCCAGGACAGCGGCCGGAGCGGCCGGCGTAAGCTTGAGACTCACCCCCAGGATCACCGTGTCCGTGCCCTGGAAGGCGGTCATCCGGTAGGCCGGCCGGCACTGCTCCCGGGACAGGACCGCCCGCTCTCCCGTGCCTGGAGAAAAGACGTCCACCGACGCCACCACGTCGTAGAACGACGCGCCGTAAGCTCCGGCGTTCATGTGGGCCGCGCCGCCGACGCTGCCCGGGATGTCCCACAGCCGTTCCAGCCCGGACAGGCCGGCGCGGGCCGCCAGCCGGCAAACGTCGCGAAGCCGCGCTCCGGCCCCGGCCAGCAAGCGGTCTTCAACAACCGCAAGGGCCGGCTCCAGGCGAGAGGTGGCGATGAAACGGATGGAACTGTCGTAATGATCCCGGGAGATTAGGACGTTGCAGCCGTGGCCGAGCAGCACCGTGCGAAGTCCAACGGACTGCCGCAAGGCCGCAACGAGATCGTCTGCTGTTTCGGGAAAAAAGCAGGCCTCGGCCCAGGCCGCCACACGGTAGGAATTGTACGGGGTGAGCCAAGCCGGGCCGAAGTGGACGGCATTCACGGCCGGCTCGTTTTTCCGGCTGTCCCCTGGCGGGCAGCGGCAAGCCAGGGCCGAAGCGCATGCCGTCTCTTCTCGGGCGCAGGCGCGAACAGCATTCCCGTGGGCCGGGCAGGCCGAGGGACGAGCCATCCCTCGGGCGCGAGCCGACGACCGGCCAGCCGGACCGTGGGGCAGGCGGCTATTTGCCGCACTGGCGGCGCAGTTCCTGGTTTTCGCGGGTCAGTTCCAGGACGCGGCGCTCCAGGTCGCGCACCCGGGAGTTGACGCCGGCCAGGGCCGAGGCGGCCATGGCCAGGTCGCGGCGCAGGGCGGCGGCGTCGAGGTTGGCCCGGGACAGGCGGTCGTGGACCACGTCGGTGATGAGTTCCTCGAACAGCCGGCTGGCCGCCCGGCGCTCGTCCGGGGGCAGGCGGTCGAGGATGGACAGGTCGATGGCCAGGCAGGACACGGGCGAGTCGGCCACCACCGAGGCGTTGCGCGGCCGGCCCCGCAGCGGCCCCATCTCGCCGAAGATGTCGCCGTAGTCGGCCAGCCGGGCCACCTGCGCCTCCTGGGCCAGCACCCGGGCATGGCCCGAGATGAGGTAGTAGACCCAGCTGTCGTGGTCGCCCTCGCGGATGATGGTCTCGCCCGGACGATACTCGCGGTAACGCAGTCCCTTGTCGGCGAAAAGGGCGGTGATCTGGCCGTCGGACAGGTCGACGAAGGCGGGCATCCGGCGCACAAGCCCCAGTACCCGTTCGGAGATGGTGATTTCGCGTTCTTCCATATCGCCGTCCGCCCTCCCGCATGGCGTTACAGGTACGCCGTATCCTTGGGCCAGGGCGACGCGACGTGTCAAGGCCAACCGCCGCGCGAACCAAGATCGTCCCTCGTGTCGGGTCCACGAATAACGCGTCTGGCGTTTTCACGGACAACAGACCAGAACCGCCATTTGTTTTAAAAATACGGTCGCGCTTTCAAGGGACGCGGCGCTAGAAATTCGGGCTCGGGCTGCCGGAAGCCGGCGTCTGGTCCTGGCCGGCCTTGTCCGGCGCGGCCGCGCCCGGGCCTTGGCGGCGCACCAGCCCTTGGGCCTGCAACTTTTCCATGACGCCCGAGAGCATGGCGTAGGCTTCGATGAAGCCTTCGGTGGTCATGACGATGCGCTGGCGGCGCTCCTTGGCCGGCTGGCCCTTGGCGTCCGTGGTCTCGGCGGACAGGGCGAAGAAATCGATGCGCACGGCCCCCTTGCCAAAGCCGACGCCCAGAATGCCGTCGGCGAACACTTCCTCACTCATGGGATTTGCTCCGTGATCCGGTATGGTTGCGGCCATCCTACAGCCATCGGCCGCCAAGCGGAAGAACCATCTGTGCTGTTTTGCCGCCAGCACAGTTGAAAAATCTGTCCATTGACCCGGGGCAAGGATTTCCCGAAACCATGGGCAACCTTGTTCCTGGAGGCACCTTTATGAAGACCCTTGGACTGCTTGGCGGCACGAGCTGGACCTCGACGGTGGAATATTACCGTTTTCTCAACGAAGAGGTCGCCGCGCGCCTGGGCGGGCTGCACTCGGCCAAGCTCGTGCTGGCCAGTATCGACTTCGCCGAACTCGAACAGGCCATGCGTGCCGACGACCGGCCCGGGGCCGAGGCCATCCTGGCCGGCGCGGCCCGGCAGCTGGAGCGGGCCGGGGCGGACGGCGTCATGCTGTGCTCCAACCTCATCCACCGCTACCACGACGCCGTGGCCCAGGCCATTGTCGTCCCCATCCTGCACATCGGCGACGCCGTGGCTGCGGCGGTCAAGGAGGCCGGCTACGCCGCCGTGGCTCTGCTCGGGGCGCGCCCGCTCATGGAAGAGGCCTTTTACCGCGACCGCATCCGGGAAAAGGCCGGCGTTGCGGTGCTGACCCCGGACCAAGCCGACCGGGACTACATCCATACCGCCATTTTCGAGCGCCTGTGCCGCAACGTCTACACCGACGAAGACCGGGCGAAGTTCATCGCCATCCTGGAAGGCCTCAAGGCCCGGGGCGCGCAGTGCGCGCTGTTGTGCTGCACCGAGCTGCCCATCTTGCTGCCGCAGGGACCGCTGCCGCTTTGCAGCAGCACCCTGGTCCACAGCCGCTACGGGGCAAACTGGGCGCTTTCGGCCTGACGCGGCTCCTTGGCGGCGCAAGACGCCAGCCAAGGCACAAGCCGGCCGATTCGGTCGAACCGCCCTGCTCGCCAAGCTTGGACCGGACGCGGCCGTCCCCTCGACGGCCGGGCCGGCTCACGGTTCGCGCAGGCTCTCGTCAAAGGTCTTGAGCAGCGGATAGAGCAGATAGGTGATGATGCGGCGGCTGCCCACCCGTATTTCGGCGGTCAGGCTCAGGCCGGGGATGAGGCGGAAATCCGAGGGCACGGCGGTCAGGCGCACCGGGCCCAGGGTCGCGCGCACCCGGTAGAACAGGCGCTGGCCTTCGGGCGTGGTCTTTTCCAGAGCGTCGGGGCTGATGGTGGCGAGCCGGGCCTCGGCCACGCCGTGGCGCTGGTAGGGGAAGGCCTCGAACTTGACGCGCACCGGGTCGCCGGGGCGCAAGAGGCCAATGTCCTGGGCCGCCGCCTCGGCTTCCACCACTAGTTCCTCGCCGGCCGGCACGATGGTGAGAAGCGTCTCGCCGGCCTGGGCCACGGCCCCGGCCGACTTGGCGGCCACATCCAGCACCGTGCCGGACTCCGGGGCGCGCAACACGACCAGATCGCGCAGGCGCTCGGCCTTTTTCTGGCGCTCCTCGGCCCCGGACAGCTCGCGCGAGGCGTCGGCCAGATCCTTGGCCGCGCCGGCCTTCCAGTTCTCCACGAAATCGCGTTTCTCGGCCTCGGCCCGGGCCAGGGACTCGCGCAGCTCGCCGGCCTCGCTTTGGAGCTTGGCCAGCTGCCCCTCGGCCTCGATGCGGCTGCTTTGGGCCTTCATGTACTCGACCTTGGAGCTGGCCCCCTGGCTGTAGATGTCGCCGTACATGCGCTCCAGGTCCTTGGCCAGGGCGATCTGCTTTTTGTTCTTGGCCGCTTCGGCGGCGTTGGTGGCGAGCTTGGCGGACAGTTCCCGCTGGCGCTGGATCAGCGCATCGACCTTGGCGGCGAACTCCCGGCGACGGGCATTAAGCACCTCACGTTCCAGGGCCAGCTCGGCCGGCGGCGCGGCCGAGGGCGGCGCGTCGGGCGGCTGGGCGCACAGGCCCGAGACCTCGCAGCGCAGCCGCCAGACCTTGGCCGAAAGCGCCGCCCGATCCTTGTCGCGCTCGGCCAGTCCGGCCTCGGCAAAGGCCGGGTCCAGGGCCAGAAGCGCGTCGCCGCGCGTGACCGGCTGGCCGGCCGAGACATAGACCTCGCGCACAGTGGCGGTTTCCAGGGGCGCGACGGTGAGATTTTTTCGGGCCGAGACGAGCTTGCCCGGGGCGACGACGATGCGGTCCACCTCGGCCAGGCAGGCAAAGGCCAGGGCGGCCAGACAGAAAGCCAGCAGCAGATAGAGGGTCAGCCGGTAGCGCACGGGCGTGGGCGTGGCCACGATCTCCAGGGCATCGGGCTGAAAGGCGGCGAACCGGGCTGGCGGCGGCCCGGCCGGTGGCGCGACGGGCGTCGCGTTCTCGTCTCGTTTTCTCGGAAACACCGCACACCTGCCTGCCGCCCGGCTTCTACCCCATCCCGAAACCGCCCTACCGGGCACTCCAACTCCCTTATCGCCCCCCTGTCCCCAACTTGGGGGTCCGGGGGGCTAAGCCCCCCGGCGGAGAGGTCCAGGAGAGGCAGCGCCTCTCCTGGCGGGGCGCGGGGCAGCGCCCCGCTTTTAAAACTTCACGCTGCGCACGGCGTCGAGGGTGCGGGCGTAGTCGTCTTCGGAGTGGGCGAAGGAGGTGAAGGCGCATTCGTAGGCCGAGGGGGCCAGGATGACGCCGGCTTCGCGCATCTGGTTATAGAAGCTGGCGTAGCGCGCGGCGTCGCCCTTTTTGGCCTCGTCGAAGTTGGTGACCGGGCCGTCGCAGAAAAAGAGCGTGAACAGCGAAGCGATGCGGGTGAGCGTCACGGGTGCGCCCTTGTCCCGCAGGATGGCGGCCATTTCCTCGGCCAGGGCCTTGGTGCGCTGGGCCAGGGCGTCGTAGTCGGACGTCTTGAGCTTGGTCAGCGTAGCCAGACCAGCGGCCATGGCCAGCGGATTCCCGGACAGGGTGCCGGCCTGGTAGACGTCGCCGCAAGGGGCGATGCGCTCCATGATGTGGCGCTTGCCGCCGTAGGCCCCCACGGGCAGGCCGCCGCCGATGATCTTGCCCAGACAGGTCAGGTCCGGGTCGATGCCAAACACGCTCTGGGCGCCGCCGTAGGCCAGGCGGAAGCCGGTGATGACTTCGTCAAAAATGAGCAGCGCGCCGTGGGCGGCGGTCAGTTCGCGCAGGCCTTCGAGGAAGCCGGGCTTGGGCAGCACCAGCCCCATGTTGCCAGCCACGGGCTCGACGATGACGGCGGCGATGTCGGGGCGGGCTTCGAAGAGCGCCTTCACCGCGCCCAGATCATTATAGGGGGCGAGCAGGGTGTGGCGCACGGTGTCGGCGGGCACGCCCGGGGTGCCGGGGATGCAAAAGGTGGCCAGTCCCGAGCCGGCGGCGGCCAGGAAGGCGTCGGAGTGGCCGTGGTAGCAGCCCTCGAACTTCACGATCATGGATTTGCCGGTGTAGCCCCGGGCCAGGCGCACGGCGCTCATGGTGGCTTCGGTGCCGGAGTTGACCATGCGCACCATGTCGATGCCGGGCACGGCCTCGACGACGGCCTCGGCCAGGGCGACTTCGCCGGGACACGGCGCGCCGTAGCTGACGCCCTGCTCCACGGCGGCCCGGATGGCGGCGGTGACGTCGGGGTCTTTATGGCCAAGGAGCATGGGGCCCCAGGACATGACGTAGTCGAGCATCTCCCGGCCTTCGACGGTGGTCATCTTGGAGCCGGCGGCGGAAGCGATAAAAAGCGGATCGCAGCCCACGCTGCGGCAGGCGCGCACGGGGCTGTTGACGCCGCCGGGGATGAGCTTCTGGGCCTTGGCGAACAGGTCGGCGGACAGGGTCATGGGGCAGTCTCCGGGGTTGGCGATGTTTTTTCGAGGCGCTGGGCAAAGGTGAGGACGTAACCGCTTGGGTCCTCAATGCTGCACTCGCGGGTTCCGTAAAAGGTCTTATGGGGCGCTTTGAGGAACGGGGCGTGTTCGCTTAAGCGCTCGTAGAGCGCGTCGAGGTCGTCGCATTCGAGATAGAGGATCAGCGAGCCGCCGCGTTTGACCTCGGCGAAGCGCGGCAGATCGGCGGCCATGGAGGATCGCGTCTCGAACATGAGCCGGGCCTGGCCGCTTTCGATCATGGCGAAGACGAGCGGGCCAGGGGCCGGCCAATCAACGACAGTCTCCCGGCCGGCCTCGGTGACGCCGGCCAGGAAAGCAAATCCCAGGACGTCGAGGTAGAAGGCGACGGAGCGGGCGACGTCGTCGACCATGAGCACAGGGGCGGCGCGGGTGATAGTCATGGGAATTCCTTGGCAGCGCCGCTCGAAACGGCATCCGGCGCGCCCCGGCAAGGTAGCCTTGCGGCGGCCTGGGCGCAAGGGGGCAAGCTGTCTTTGCCCACACCCTGAAATCATTCTGTTTTTTTGCAGAGTCACAGACTGGCGCGGTATGAAAAAAAACCGGGACCGAGGGCGTTTCGGGCGCTGTAAAACGCAAACAACATCCTGTAATTCTATACTAAAACGAGAAAAATAAAATAAATTTCAGACAAGCCGAAACCGCCCGTTTCGGGTTGACATCCCGTCCTGGGTTCACTAGGACCGCCCCTCACAACGGCCAAAGAATCACTCCGCATCATCCTCGCGGCTCGCTTCATCTCCGAGAGGATTCTTCACAGCGCCAACACCCCGCCGATCCACATTCGCCGCAGCCTGGATCATGCACCCGGGACGCCTTGCCGGGGTCTTTCGACACACCGGTCAATGCGCAAACCACTACATGGAGGTCGTGCATCCATGAGAGTCTTAACAGTCCTCATTGCTTTATTTGTCAGCGTCTCAGCGGCTCAAGCCTCAACCCACAAAAACATTTCCATCCGCAACCTTTCCAACAAACAGCGCATCGCCGCCACGGTCACCGCCTACACCCCCGATCCTCGGGAAAACGGCGGCAAAGGCAAGAAATCCGGCACCGCCATCGGCACCCGCATCCGGCCCGGCATCGTGGCCGTATCCCGTGATCTGCTCAAATCCGGCTGGAACTTCGGCGATAAGGTCCACATCGAGGGCCTGGGCGTTTTCACCATCGAAGACACCATGCACCAGCGCCACCGCCGCAGCATCGACGTGGCCGTGCCGGACCGAAAGGAAGCGGAAAAAATCGGCAAGCGCCGGGCCATCGTGGTGACCCTGCTGGAAGGCCGGCCCGAGGCCGAGGCCTGAAGGGAACGGGGGCTGTAACCGGCCCCGCCAAAGATCTGGACGCGGCGACGCCGCTCGGACGCCGCGTCATCTTCTTCGATTGCGCTTCGCCAATGCCCCCGAGACCATAATACGCTTTACAGCCCCGAACCGCGCCGCAGGGTTGCGAGGCGTTTCGAGTCTCGCCCGCATCCATCCCCGGACGCGGCAATCCCTTGAGAGATCAGCTGGCGACGGGCTGGAGCTTGATGAGGCCGAGCTTGACAAGTTCGGCGATGAGCGTTTCGCGGCGCAGAGGCTTGGGCAGATAGGCGTCGGCGCGGCCGTGGAAAAACGACTCGCTGACGTTACGGGTGTCGGTAAGCACGGAAATCATGATGAGCTTGAACGGCTCGCGGTGGCCCGGCCGGCTCTCTTCGATGCGCCGCAATTCCTGCACCACCATGTTGCCGTCCATGCCGGGCAGCAAAATATCCATGAACACGGCGGTAAAGGGGCGAGCCTCCTCCAGGGCGGCCTCGTAGGCGGCCACGGCCTCAAGCCCGGTGGAGGCGGTGATGCACTCGGCGTAGGCCGACAGGAACGTGCGCAAAAAAAGGATGATGCTCTCGTCGTCGTCGACGATGAGAAACCGCATGGGAGCCAGGGACGACGCGACTGACGTCGGCGAGACGGACGACATGGAGTTTGCTACGATGTTTTGGGCTGCCCGGCAAGGGGCGTCGGCCGGGTGTGCGGCTCGATGAAGACAACGGTAAGGGCCGCCAGATAGTCGCCCAGTCTGGCGGCCAGGGCCAGGGCCTCGTCGAAGCGGTCGGCGTTGATGGCGGCCTCGGCGGCGGCGGCCAGGGCGGCGGCGGCCGGGAGTTCGTAGGAGCCGGCGGCTCCTTTGAGGTTATGGGCCAGCCGCCGGGCCTCGGCCGTGTTGCCGACGGCCAGGGCAGGCGCGATGCCGGCCAGATGGCGCATCTGGATTTCCAGAAACCGCCCGTAGATCGGTTCAAGGGCACGGCTGACGCGGACCGTGGTCGGCAACCTGGAAATCGTCGTGTTCATGCCGTCTCCGTGTCGGGCCATCTTGACGCATCCGGCGCGGTCCATTTAGGTATGTCCCGCGCGCCCGTAGCTCAGCCGGATAGAGCGTCGGACTTCGAATCCGCAGGCCGGGAGTTCGAATCTCTCCGGGCG
>JAEZEM010000073.1 GCA_023417745.1 Pseudomonadota bacterium | reverse complement strand
CCGCCAGCAGCACGGCTGCCGCCGCAGCGGCGTAATCCGCTCTTGCCGCGGACGCGATGCGCCCCTCGCCAGCGCTGCCGAGCAGCACGCCGTACGGCAGTGCGGCCGGGATGCTGGCGGCATAATTCTCCGTGTACCAACCATTGCGCAGCAGCACGAACGGCAGGCCGGACTGAGCCAGCAAGGCTTCGGTCTGGCGATGTTCGTCGCCAAGCCCCAGAGGCGTCGAGTCGGCATGGAGGATGCTGGTATAGGCCAGCAATTTCACTCCTGCGGACTTGGCTGCCGCGATGGCGTTGGCGTGCTGCGCAACACGCTGTCCAACCTCGCTTGAGGAAATGAGCAGGAGCTTGTCCACTCCCGAGAAGGCGTCGGCGAGCGTTTCGGGAAGGGTGTAGTCGCCTCGGCGCACCTGCACGCCAAGGGCGGCCAGACCCGCCGCCTTGTCCGGGGTTCTCGCCACGGCGACCAGTTCGTTTGCGGGAACGGATTTCAAGAGTTCCGCGATGATGAGGCGACCAAGTTGCCCAGTGGCTCCAGTTATGGCGATCATGCGTTTTCTCCAGGCTGAGGGGTTGCGAATCGAGATGCAAATCCTCTATGCACCTTGCTTTCAATATGGAAGTACACACCAAAAAGTAAGTAAGGAAAACGATGAAAACGCCGCCGCTTCCAGTCGAGACGGATGCCCCGGGCACACGGCTCGTCAGGGGAGATGTCTTTGCAACCCCATGCCCTTCCAGGGAAATCCTTGCCCATGTCTGCAGTCGCTGGGGCGTGCTCATTCTGGTCGCGTTGCTTGACGGGACGCATCGGTTCAGCGAGCTGCGGCGCAAAATGGGCGGGGTCAGCGAGAAGATGTTGGCCCAAAGCCTCAAGACCCTGGTGGAGGACGGTTTCGTACGTCGCGTGTCTTACCCCGTGGTGCCTCCGTTCGTGGAGTACAGCCTCACCCCCATGGGCCATGAGGTCGCGCAACGAGTGGCCGCCCTGAAAGACTGGATCGAGACCAATCTGGAACGCGTCTTGGCGAGCCGTAGGCAGCAGGAAGAGGCCGACGCGAACTGAATTTCGCCGCTGGCCGCCGCGTTGCCCCAGGCGCTTTCGGCGACATGTTGACTTTGTCCGGTCGCATGTTACCTTTCCCGAAAAGGAGCTACGCCATGCAAGCCCCTCGCACCAAGCAGGAGCGGTATCGGGCCAGGCTGCGCGAGCAGGGATTGCGCCCGTTGCAAATCTGGGTTCCCGACACGCGCCGGCCCGGTTTTGCTGCCGAGTGCCGGCGGCAATCCCAGCTCGTGAGCGATGATCCGCATGAAGCGGAGCATCTGGATTTTGCCGCCCAGGCCGCCGCGACCATCGACGGTTGGGAATGAAGCGCGGCGACGTGGTGACCGTTTCCCTGGCCGGCGACTACGGCAAGCCGCGCCCGGCCCTGGTCATCCAGTCCGATCTTTTTGCCGGCCATGCCTCGGTGACGCTGTTGCCCATTACCGGCCACCGCGTGGAGGGCGCGCCCTTGCTGCGGTTCGACCTCGCCGCGAACCCGGAAAACGGGCTGCGCAAACCCTCGCAAGTCATGATCGACAAGGCGCATACCGTGCCCCGCGACAAGGTCGGCGCGCCCTTTGGCCGGCTGGACGACGGTTTGATGCTGGAAATCACCCGAGCGCTTTCGGTCTTTTTGGGGATCGCCTGACGGCGACGCGCCTTGCCGGCCGGGAGCCCCCGTCCGCGAACGCAGCAGCAGACAACCAACCGGCGCGCCCCTTGGCCGCGCCGCCAAGTTTCCGCAGGAGATGTGTCATGACGCAGGAAATCCGTCCGAAAAAAGTCGCCGCCTGGGTGCTCATCAGCGCCGACGGCCGCGATCTCGACCAGCAGCTTGCCGCCGTGGACGCTTGCGGCAGCCATGCCACGGCCCGCGTGGCGCGAAACCAGATTTTGTCTGCCCTGGGCCTGGGCCAGCCCGCGCCGACCGGCGACGAGGTGCTTTTATTCGGCTGCTACCGCCCCTTCAGCACGCCCTACATCGTCAAAGACGTCGTGGCCCTGTTCAAGCGCCTGGACGTGTCCCACACTTGGCTTGCCGCCGAGGACTGCTGCGGCCTGCCCCTGCTGCATCAGACCGGGCCGCGCCGGGCCGAGGTCGAGGCGAAAATTCGCGGCTGGCTGGCCGCCAACGCCGACAAGGCGGCGACCAAGGGCGGCAAGCGGCAGGTCTTTTGCTGCTCCGGCTGCGCCCATGCCGCCCTGGCCGACTACCGGGACGGCGAGGGCCTGCCCGGGGTCTATGTCAACGACGCCTTGCTGGACGCCCTTGAGGCCGCAGGCCACTGCCTTGCCGTGCCGCCCGTGACGGTGGCTTATTTCGAGGGCTGCCACACCTCCACCCGCAGCCAGTATCCGACGACGCGCTTTGACTGGGGCCGCTACCGCCGTTTTCTGGACAGCGTGGAGGGGCTGACCGTGGTCGACCTGCCCACCAACAAATGCTGCAAGACCCAGGCGGGCGGCATCATTGCCGCGGCCCAGGAAACAGGTGCGGCGGCGCTGGTGTGCGCCTGCTCGGGCTGCAATCCGGCGTTGCGCGCGGCCGGCGAGGGGACGTTGCCGGTGTGGAGCTATCCCGAGCTGCTGCGCCGCTGCCTGAACGGCGACGTGGCGGTCTAGGGCCGCTGTTCGGGATATTGCCTCCCGTACGCGACACGTCGCCTTAGCCCCTTTTCCCCGTTGCAGGGGTCCGGGGGGATCATCCCCCCGGCCGCCGGAGGCATCCTCCCCCAAAAGAAAAACGCCGGGAAGGTGGCCCCTCCCGGCGTTTTTTGCGGCCCAAGACCGCTTAAATCGCTTGGCGATTAGTAGGCAAAAAGCGGGAAGCTCTTGGCGAAGGGCTCGACTTCCCGGCGAATCTCGTCCAGGCGCGTCTCGTTGCCCACGGCCTTGATGGCCGCGTCGATCCAGCTGACGACCTTTTCCATGTCGGCTTCGCCAAAGCCGCGCGTGGTCAGGGCTGCCGTGCCGATGCGCACGCCCGAGGTGACAAAGGGCGAACGCGTCTCGAAGGGCACGGTGTTTTTGTTGACCGTTATGCCGGCCTTATCGAGCGCGTGTTCGGCGTCCTTGCCGGTGACGTCCTTGTTGGTCAGATCGACCAGCACGAGGTGGTTGTCCGTGCCGCCGGACACCAGATCAAAGCCGTGGGCGATAAGGCCCTTGGCTAGCGTCTGGCAGTTTTTCACCACCTGCTGCTGATAGAGCTTGAACGAGGGCTTTAAAGCCTCGCCAAAGGCCACGGCCTTGGCCGCGATGACGTGCATGAGCGGGCCGCCCTGGATGCCGGGGAAGATCTGGGAATTGAGCGTCTTCCCGTTGTCCTCGGAGGACAGGATCAGGCCGCCGCGCGGGCCGCGCAGGGTCTTGTGGGTGGTCGAGGTGGTGTAGTGGGCGTGGGGGATGGGCGAGGGATGGCAACCGGCGGCGACCAGGCCGGCGATGTGGGCCATGTCCACCACGAGCTTGGCCCCGACCTCGTCGGCGATGGCCCGGAAGCGGGCGAAATCGATGATGCGCGGATAGGCGCTGGCCCCGGCCA
>JAEZEM010000016.1 GCA_023417745.1 Pseudomonadota bacterium | reverse complement strand
CCCAGGCCGTGCCGGTCTTTTTCGAGGAAGCCGGCCCCCGCCGCCAGCTCTTTTTTTCGCCCCACAAGACCAAGGTGGCCGTGGTCACCTGCGGCGGCGTGTGCCCGGGCATCAACGACGTCATCCGTTCCATCGTCATGGAGGCCCACCACCACTACGGCGTGGCCGCCGTGCTCGGCATCCGCTACGGCCTGCGCGGCTTCATCCCGGCCTGCCGCCATGACGTCATGGAGCTGACCCCGGACGCCGTGGCCGAGATCCACGAGTTCGGCGGCACCATCCTGGGCTCCTCGCGCGGTCCCCAGGCCGTGGACGAGATCGTGGACGCCATGGAGCGTCTGGGCATCGGTTTTTGCGTCTTTATCGGCGGCGTGGGCACCATGCGCGCCGCCTCGGCCATCATGGCCGAGATCACTGCTCGCGAACTGCCCATGGGCGTGGTGTGCATCCCCAAGACCGTGGACAACGACATCCATTTCGTCTCGCGCACCTTCGGCTTCGCCACCGCCGTGGAGCAGGCCGCCGAGGCCATTGCCTGCGCCCATGTCGAGGCCTCGGGCGCGCCCTACGGCATTGGCCTGGTCAAGCTCATGGGCCGGCAGTCGGGATTTATTGCCGCCGAGGCCAGCATGGGGCTCAAGCACGTCAACATGGTGCTCGTGCCCGAGGATCTTTTTGCCCTGGACGGTCCGGGCGGGGTGCTGGACGTGCTGGAAAAACGCCTGCGCTCCCGGGGCCATGCCGTCATCGTGGCGGCCGAGGGCGGCGGACAGCATCTCGTGGACGACACCGGCCGGTTCGACCCCTCGGGCAATCCGGTGCTCGGCGATTTTTGCGGCTTGCTGGCCGCGCGCATCAAAGCCCACTGCAAGGCGGCCGGGCTGCCCATTACGCTCAAGGCCATCGACCCGAGCTACATCATCCGCTCCGTGCCGGCCAACACCGCTGACGCCGTCTACTGCGGTTTTCTTGGCCGCCTGGCCGTTCACGCCGGCATGGCCGGCAAGACCGGGCTCATGATCGGCTCGGTCAACGACCGCTTCGTCCATGTGCCGCTGCCGCTCGTCACCGGCGAGCGCAAGCACGTGGACATTGCCTCGGACTATTGGCAGGCCGTGCTCGATTCCACGGGCCAGCCGCGTTTTGCCCAGGCCGGCGGCTAGTGTCGCGTCCCTTAAAAAATACGAGAGTATTTTTTAAGAAAGGTTAATGGTTTTAGCCTTTTTCTGCGAAATGTCCGATGCGCTTTTCGTGGACGCGTGGCTCGACCCCGGGCGAGGGCTGTCCCCGACAGCGTCGACGGCGGCGAGGGTTTGGTCGCTTGCAACCTGCAACCCGGGAGGGAGGCCATGCCTCGTCGACGTCTTTGGGGGCCGCGCCTTGTTTGGTTGATGCTGGCCGGCTACGCGGCGCTGGGGCTTTGGGGTTGTAGCCAAGGCGAGGGACCGGCCCCGGCGGTCAAGCCGGCTGCCCAGGCCGTCGCGCCCACGCCGGAACCGGCTTTCAAACCGGGCGTTTCCGAGGCCAAGAAACTAGCCGCCCTTGATCCCCAGGCCGAGGCGGCGCGCCTGGCCAAGATCATGGAGCGCAAACGGGCCAAGCCCAAGAAGAGCTTTGACAAGCCCAAGGAAGCGCAAATCTTTTTCGCCGAGAAACGCGCGCCCGTCGGCCAGACCGCCATCCCGGTCCAGCGCTATGTCGAGGCCATGCAGGCCATGCAGGCCATGCCGGTTTTTTCCACCCAGGCCAACAAGCTCACCTCCGCTGCCGACGCCAAGGCCGACGCGCCTTTTGGCCAGGCCCTTGGGCGCTGGACAGGCGTGGGGCCGGGCAATGTGGGCGGCCGGGTACGCTCCCTGCTCATTGATCCGGACACGCCGGCCACCATGTACCTCGGCGGCGTGGCCGGCGGCGTCTGGAAGAGCCTCAACAGCGGCACGACCTGGACGCCGCTGACCGATCTGCTCTCCAACTTGGCCGTATGCTCCATGGCCATGGACCCCAAAAACAGCAGCGTCATCTACGCCGGCACCGGCGAAGGCTACTACAACGTGGACGCCGTGCGCGGAGCCGGCATCTTCAAGACGACCGACGCCGGGGCGAGCTGGAGCCAGCTGGCCTCCACGGCCAACGCGGACTTTTATTACGTCAACAAGATCGTGGTGAGTCCCAATGACTCCAACCGCGTCTACGCCGCCACGCGCAAGGGCATCTACGTCTCCACCGACGCCGGGACCAGCTTCACCCAAAAGGTGGACGCCGAGAGTTTAAACGGCTGCACCGACATGGTGGTGCGCACCGACGTGACCAGCGCCGACGTGGTGGTGGCCTCCTGCGGCACCTATATGAGCGCAGGCAGCGCCGCCATCCTCTACCGCACCGTGGATAGCGGCCAGAACTGGTCGAATGTGCTCAGCGTGGCCAACATGGACCGCACCTCCCTGGCCGTGGCCAAGAGCGACCAGAGCGTCATGTACGCCCTGGCTTCCACCAACGCCAAAACCAAATGGGAAAACGGCCTGTTTGCGGTCTACAAGTCCGTTGACGGCGGCGCGACCTGGGTGGCCGCCTACACCAACACCGGGGCCGACGTGCTGGCCAACATGTTGCTGACCAACGTCTGCTCGGCCTTTTGCGCCCAGTGCGAAGGCAAGCTGACCAGCCTGGCCAACCAGGGCTGGTACGACAACGTCATCGCCGTGGACCCGACCAATGCCAACATCGTCTGGGCCGGCGGCATCGATCTGTTCCGCTCGGACAACGGCGGCACGACCTGGGGCATGGCCTCGATGTGGTGGGCCAATACGAGCAAGGCCGCCTACAACCACGCCGACCACCACGTGCTGGTCTTTCACCCCGGCTACAACGGCACGACCAACCAGGTGCTCTTTAGCGGCAACGACGGCGGGCTGTTCCGCACCGACAACGCCCAGGCCGCCGTCACCACCCAGACCTGCTCCGACTCGACCTCCCAGGTGGCCTGGGTGAGCCTCAACAACGGCCTGGGCATCACCCAATATTACTACGGCGCGGTCTATCCGGGCGGCGGGACCTTTTTCGGCGGAGCCCAGGACAACGGCACCACCCGGGGGACCATCGCCGGCGGCGCCAACGCCTGGACCTCGCTTCTGGGCGGCGACGGCGGAGCCGTGGCCGTCAATCCGCAAAACACCAACATCCTCTACGGCGAATACACCAACCTGAGTCTGCAAAAGTCCACCGACGGCGGCGCGAACTTCAGCGCCGCCACCACCGGCATCACCGACGACCCGCTGACCTTTCCCTTCATCACGCCGTTCCTCATGGACCCCAACAATCCAAGCACCCTGTGGCTCGGCGGCCGCAAGGTCTGGCGCACCACCGACGGCGCGGCCAACTGGACCCAGGCCAGCAACGATCTGGCCAACGATGCCACCGTCAGCGCCCTGGCCGTGGCCCCGGGCAATGCCGACATCGTGGCCGTGGGCACAAACAAAGGTTCCGTGTACGTCACCACAAACGCTCAGCAGACCGGCAGCCTGCCCACCTGGACCAGTTCCACGCCGGTTGCCGGCCAGGTCTCCGGGCTGGCTTTCGACCCGAGCGACACGAACATCCTCTACATGACCTGCTCCAACTTCGGGCAGGCCCATGTGCGCAAGTCCACGGACCGGGGCGCGACCTGGACCACCATCACCGGCTCGGGCGCGACCGCCCTGCCCGACGTGCCGACCTTCGCCCCGGTGGTCGATCCCAACAATCGCCGACGCCTCTACCTCGGCACGGACCTCGGCGTTTTCGCCAGCCTCGACGGCGGGGCAAGCTGGGCCGTGGAGAACACCGGCTTCGCCAACGTCATCACCGAGGCCATGATGGTTGAATCCCAGTCCAATCGGCTGTACGCCTTCACCCACGGTCGGGGCGTCTGGCACGTCAACCTCCCGGCCAGGGCGGCCGCCGGCCCGGCGGCCGATTTGCTGTTGCTGCAAAACTGACGCCCGGGGCGAACCCCGGCATTGACGGCGCCGGCGGCCGGAAGGCGATCCTTCCGGCCGCCCGGCTTTTGCCCCCAACAAGGAGTCTTCATGTCCCGCGCCCTTTCGGATGTCCTGGCCGCCGTGCGGCCGGTGGATCAGTCGCTTTTTCCCGTGGCCCAGGCCCACCTCGACAACCTGACCAAACCGCGCGGCAGCCTCGGTCGCCTGGAAGAACTGGCGGCCCGGCTGTTCGTCATCGGCGGCGGCGTCAAGCCGGCCGTGGACCCGGCCCGCATCTACGTCTGCGCCGGGGACCACGGCGTGGCCGCCGAAGGCGTCAGCCTTTTTCCCCAGGAAGTCACCCGCCAGATGGTGGCCAATTTCCTGGCCGGCGGCGCGGGCATCAACGTCCTGGCCGCCACCGCCGGCATCGACCTGCGGGTGGTGGACGCCGGCTGCCTGGGCGAACCTTTCGCCTCCCATCCCCGGTTCGCCGGCGCGCGAGTGGCCTCGGGCACGGCCAATCTGGCCGCTGGTCCGGCCATGACCCGGGAGCAGTGCGAGGCCGCGCTGCTGCTCGGCGTGTCCCTGGCCGAGGCCGCCGCCGCCGAAGGCGTGCGAGCCCTGGGCACCGGCGACATGGGCATCGCCAACACCACGCCGTCCACCGCGCTTTTCTGCGCCTATCTCGGCCTTTCCCCGGCCGAGATCACCGGCCCGGGCACCGGCCTGGACGCCGGGGGCGTGGGGCGTAAGGCGGCCATCGTGGCCAAGGGGCTTGCCCTGCACGCGGACGTCGTGGCCGGCAATGATCCCGTGGCCGTCCTGGCCTGCCTGGGCGGGCTGGAAATCGCCTGTCTGGCCGGTCTGGTCATCGGCGCGGCCGCCTGCCGCCTGCCCATCGCCGTGGACGGCTTCATCTCCACCGCCGCCTACGTGGCCGCCCGGGCCATCTGCCCCACCGTGGCCGAGTACGCCGTCATCAGCCACGCCTCGGCCGAGCCGGGCTACGCCCCGATCATGGCTGCCCTGGACCAAAAGCCGCTGCTCGACCTCGGCCTGCGCCTGGGCGAAGGCACCGGCGCGGCCCTGGCCCTGTTCCTTATGCGCTCGGCCTGCAATATCTATAATGATATGGCGACGTTCGCCTCGGCCGGCGTGAGCGAGGGGTAAGGCAGAGGGCAGAGGGAAGAGGAAGAGGCCTCCGGCGGCTGGGGGCCTGAGGCCGGTATGAACCGGGTACATAGTTGACAGAAGAGACCGGGTACATGGTTGACACTTATGGGCAGAGGAG
>JAEZEM010000462.1 GCA_023417745.1 Pseudomonadota bacterium | reverse complement strand
GCCCAGGCCACCCTGGCCCTCAAGGAAGTCAACTACGTGCTCGTGCCGGAGTGCGATTTCGACCTGACCGGGCCGCGCGGGCTGCTGCCGTCCCTGGAAGAACGCCTTCGCGCCCGGCGACACGCCGTCATCGTGGTGGCCGAAGGGGCCGGGCAGAAGCTTTTGCCCGACACCGGCGCGCGCGACGCCTCGGGCAATCCGGTCCTGGGTGACATCGCCCAGTATCTGTGCGGGGAGATCGAAGGCTATTTCCGCGATCGCGACATGCCCATCACGCTCAAATTCATCGACCCCAGCTACATCATCCGGTCCGTGCCGGCCAACGCCAACGATCGGGTATACTGCGGGTTTCTGGGGCAAAACGCCGTGCACGCGGCCATGGCCGGCAAGACAGGCATGGTGGTGGCGCGGCTTTTCGACCGCTACGTCCATCTGCCCCTGGATCTCGTGACGCTGCGGCGCAAAAAACTCAACATCGCCTCAGACTACTGGCGCTCGGTGCTCGAATCCACCGGCCAGCACGCGGTGACCCCCTACACCGGCGACCCGTCGGTGTTCTGCCCGGTCTAGTGTCGCGTCCGCGAAAAGCGCCTATGGTGTTTTGTCGTCAACGAGCTAAAGGCATTTGTTTTTATTAAAAAATACTATCGTATTTTTTAAGGGATGCGACATTAGGGCGGCGTCCGCGAAAAGCGTCAATGGCGTTTCGTCGGCAACGGACGAACGCTTTGTCGTGAATTAAAAATACGATCGTCTTGTTGCCGGGCCGCGACGCCAGGGCGGCGTCCGCCAAAGCTCCTCGCCGTTTTTGCCAAACCCACCTTCGTGCCGTTTGTCGTTGCCGCGGGCCCTGTCCAGGGTCCGCGGCAACGTTTAGGCCGTGGTCCGGTCCGGGCTTTTGCCGCGCGTCAGCAACTCCCACACGCGGCTCTCGACGCGCTGGAAGAGCCGGCCAAGCAGCAGGCAGGCCGGAACATGCACCGCCATCGCGACGAGAAACCGTCCGTCGCCGGGCATGAGCTTGGAGAAGACCAGGAGATCCAGGAAGCGGTAGATGGAGATGAAGTAGAGCATCTGGACCAGGTAGATGTGGTAGGAATTTTGGCCAAAGGCCGCGAGCAGCCGGCCAGCCGCCCGCCGGGGCGTCACGGGGAGAAATCGGAGCCCCAGGGCGGCAAGACCCAGGGGATAGCCGGCGATGAGGCAGGAGATGCCGCCGCTTAAGGGGTTAAAAGGCTGCCAGGAGCCGTTGGCGGCGTACCAGGCGAGCAGCAGCCCCAGGCTGGCCGCGACCCCGGCCCATTCTCCGGCCGTCAGTCGGCCGTCGGGGCGAACCTGGGCCAGCCAGACGCCCAGGGCCACGGCGAAAAGATACCGCAGCAGGCAGCCGGTGTAGAGAAAGGCCGTCAAGGGCTGGCCCAGGGGCAGATCGCGGCAGATAAGCTCGAAGGCGACGTCCAGGGCCAGACACCCCCAGACGAAGCTCGGGGGGTGCTTGTCGCGCCAGCGGTTGAGCAGGGGAAAGACCAGGATGAATTGGAAGAGGACCGGGACGAAATAGTTGCCCACGCCTTCGGCCGGCAATCGCCCGAGGAACAGGCTGTAGTCGAGCTGCGGGGCCGGTCGGCCGTAGACCAGACTGTCCAGCCAGGCAAAAGCCAGATTTCCGGCCAGGATGAAACAAAAAGGATAGAGGACTCGGCGGAAGTATTTTTGGAAATACCTCCCGGAATATAGCGGAGCGGGGCTCCTGGCCGCCAGGGCGGAGCGCCTGGCGTTGTAGCCCATGAGCACCATGAATAGCGGCACGGCCTGGCCGATATGCAGCAGATACCAAGACGCATCGAGCATCGGCATGGTCAGGCAGTGCTGGATAAGGACGCAGACAATGGCCAGCCCCTTGAGCAGATCGACCTGGCCGAGACGCCCGCTCCGTAACCCGGCCGCCGGCGCGTGTTGCGTGGTTGTGTCCGACATCGTCTAGTAATCCCACTTCCAGTTGACGCCCACGCCTTGCTTGTTGTCGACGCCCACGCGGCTGTCCACGGTGATGTTGGGGGTGACCTGCACTTCCACGGACACCGCGCCGCTTTGCGCGCCCATGCCTTGTTCAACGCCCACGGTCACGCCCTTGAAGATTTCCTTGCCGGCCTTGAGCACGGAGCCGGTCATGCCGGTCTTGCCGGTGACGATGGAGAGCTGGTCCAGGCCCAGGATGCGTCGGGTGCGGGCCAGGATGCTGGTCGGCGTGCCGCCGGCGTAGATGGAGGCGGCGGCCTGGGCCAGCTGGGCGGCCTGGATGGGCGAGAGCGAGCCGGCGTTTTGGCCGAAAAGCAGTCGCGAGAGGATTTCGTCGCGGGGCAGTTGCGGGTTGGAGGTCAGCGTGATGACCGGGGCGTCGGCGTCGCCGGTGATGGCGATGCCGGCGGTGACGTTGTCCTTGGTGGTCTCGGCCCGCACGTCGAAGGTCGGAGCCGTGGGCGCGCCGCCGCTAAACGTCAGCTCGCCCTTGGTGATGTCCAGCGTCGAGCCGAGCAGGTCCAGGGTTCCCTTGTCCACGGCGTAGCGGCCGATGACGTTGGGCGCGGCGGCCGTGCCGGTGACGGCGATCTGGCCGGTCCAGCGCGACTCCAGGCCAAGGCCGCGCACGTAGACGGCCTGGCCCAGGGAAATCTTGAGGTCGAGGTCCACGTGGCGGGCCATGGCCGGCGGCGCGGCCTTGGCGGTCGGTTTCTTGGGCGCGGCCGGATCGTTTATGTAGGTGACCGGGATGACGGCCACGTCGGGCGGCAGGGAGGTGGGCAGGTTCACGTCGGCCGGGCCGATGACGATGTTGCCGCTGGCGTGCAGGCGCGAGAGCGTGCCGGTGACGGCTATCGTGCCGTCGGCGGCGGCGGTGGCGATGTCCAGGCCCACGACGCGCAGATGCGACAGGGCGAGCTTGACGTCCACCGGGCCGTTTGCCGGATCGGCGATGCCGACCGTGCCGGAGAGCGTAAAGCGGCCGCCCCGGCCGTCCTCGCCCGAGGCCGAGGCGATGGTGAGCCGGCCGCCTGTGGCGTCGGCCTTGAGCACGACGTTGGTGAGCACTAGCCCGGCGTCGGCGTTTTCCAGGCGGCTGGCGGCCAGGGCCAGGGCTCCGGTGGCGGCTGGGGCGCTGACCGTGCCGCCAAGGGCCAGATCGGCGGTGAGGCGGCCGAGGATGCGGGTGTTGACCCGGGCCAGGAGGCCGGCGAAATCGGCCAGATCGGCGTCGGCGGCGATCTGGCCGGACAGCGCGCCGCCAGGCGGCAGGTCGCAGGCAAAGGGGGCCAGGGACAGGCGCATGGGCAGGCCGGCCGTGACGGTGACCACGTCGGAGGCTTTGCCGCCCTTGGATTCCTTGGCGTTTTTGCCGGCCAGGCCGGCCGTAACGTCCAGGCGCGCGCCGTTGCAGGTCGCCTTGGCCCACAGGCTGACGGGCGGCAGGCTCTTGCCCTGTTCAGCGGCCAGCCGCAGCCCGGAGACGCGGGTTTCGGCCGTGATCTGGGGCCGGGCCGGCGTGCCGGACAGGGCGGCGCTGGCGGTGGCCGTGCCGTCGACGCCGGCCAGACCGAAAAGCCCGAGCAGCGGCAGGGGAAAGTTGTCCACCGTGGCCTTGCCGCTGGCTTCGTTTGGCCCAAGGGTCCCGGCGGCGGTGATTTTGGCCTTGTCCAAGGCGAGGTTCACGCCTTCGACGCGCAGGGCGTCGCCGCCCAGGGTGACAACGGCCGGGCCGGTGAGGGCAAATTTGTGGCCTTCCAGGCTGCCGGCCAGGGACTGCACGGCAATGCGGCGTTTGCCGGCCTCGGCCGGGGGCAGGCTGGCCCGCAGGCTGGCCTCGACGGCGGTCTGGCCGGCGAGCTTGCCCTTGGCCTCGGCCGAAACGGCCATGGCTCGGCCGTCGCCGCTGGCGGCGGCCGAAAGGGTGGCCAGCGAGACGCCCGAGGCTTCGAGGCCACGTCCGGTCAGGCTGGCCTTGCCGCGCGGCGCGCCGGTGAGGTCGTCCAGGGCGGCGTTTACAGTCAGGTTGGCGGCGGCCAGCCCAGGCAGGCGCAGGTTGGCGGCGGTAAGATCGACGGTGAGCGACTGGGTAGCCCCTTTGCCCGGTCCGGCGGCGGCCGAGGCCGTGAGCTTGAGCGAGCCGGCCAGAGGCAAGCCGACGAAGCGGCCCAGGCCGGCCAGATTGCCGGCTTGCCCGGCGAGCTTTCCCGAGAGGCGACCGGTTGTGGTGTCGATGTCGGCCTCGCCGGCAAAGGCGGCGTCCGGGGCGGCCAGCTTGAGGCCGGTGAGATTTAGGCGCGAGCCGGTCAGGCTGTAGGCGGCCTCGGCCCGGGCGGTTTCGCCCTCGCGCACGGCGGCGATGGTCGCCTTGCCCGAGGGACGGCGGGCGCTGTCGGCCAGGCTCGCTTCCAGGGACGCTTCGGTGAGAACCAGTTCGCCCAGGCGCAGGCGTTTGGCCCCGGCGGCGACGTCCAGGCGCGGCGAGACGGCCGGGCCGGAGATGGTCAGTTTGGCCTCGCCCGCGCCGGCGCAGGGCTGGCCCAGGGCGGCGGTCAGCAGGGTCAGGTCCGGCGCGTCCAGGCTCACCTTGGCGTCCAGGCTGTCCGAGGCGGCGGTGTAGCCGCCCGTGCCGGCCAGCGTCAGGCCCTTGCCGGCCAGGGACAGTTCGGTCAGGCGCGCGCCCTCGGCCGAGAAGGCGGCCGTGAGATCAAGCTTGGGCGAGGGGCCAAGCAAGGCGGCCACCGAGGCGTCCAGGGCGCTTGCCGCAGCCGGGGCGGCCAGCTTGGTGAACGAGGCGGTAAGGCTCGTCGTGCCGTGGCCGTCGGGAGCGGTGGTCACGTCGCCGGCCACGGCCGCGCCGCCGGTCAGGCGAAGGCCGATAAGCGAGGCCGCGCCGGCCAGATCGGCCAGGGAAACGGCCAGCCGGCCGCGCACGTTGCCGCCGTCGATATGGACCTGCCCCAGGGTCACGGTTCCGCCCTGGCCGGTCAGGGCGGCCTGGTCCACATCCACGATCCAGTCGGACGTCAGAAGGCCCTTGGCGGTAAAATCCAGGTTCTGGCCGGCCAGGGTCGTGCCGTCCGGGCCGGCCAGGCCGGCGAGCTTGCCCTTGGCGGCCAGCGTCGCGCCCGGGAAGCTGTCCTTGATCGGGGTGACGACCTGGGCCGAGGCCTTGATGTCGCCGTCGGCCAGATGCACGGGGCCGGCCCGGAAGCCCCGGGCCGTGGCGTCGGCGGCAAGGGAAGGCCGGGAGAGCGGGCCGGCGATGGTAAATTTCG
>JAEZEM010000376.1 GCA_023417745.1 Pseudomonadota bacterium | reverse complement strand
CCCTTGCCGCGAGAGGATTTTCTGGCCGCCCGGGCCGCCTACTACCGCCTGCGCGGCCTGGACCCGGACGGCCGCCCCACCGCCGAGGCCGTCGCCGAGGCCGCCGCCTTGGAGTCGCCATGGCCGATCTGACCGCCGCCCTGGCCCGGAGCTTTGCCGCCAAGCTGGCCGTGGCCGGCCTGACCGATCCCGGCGCGGCCGTGGCCGCCTGCCTGGACGACCGCCTGGCCTTTTCCCGGCCCTCGCCCCATGAGGCGCTCCTGGCCGGCCTGGTGGACCGTCTCGGGGTGGGCTGCGTGCTCCTGGCTCCGCCGGCCGAGCCCCACAGGACCATTCTGGAGTTCCTGGCCGGCCGCGAAGCCCCGGCCATCCGGCCCCGGGATTGCGAGACGCGCACCTTTTTCCACGACATCCCGGTCATCGCCGAACCGACGGTGGACGCCGCCGTCGCCGCCCTGTCCCGGCGCAAGGGGGCCTATCTGCCCGGAGTCGGCATACTGGCTCATGGCGCGCTTTCCCCGGAGCAGGCCTTTGTCACGGTCTCGTCCGTGGCCTTTGCCGGGTTCGTCAAGTTTTTCGCCGACTTCCTGGCCGCCAGCCGGGCCGGGGCCGTGGACGCGGCGTTTCAGGCCGCTTTCGAGGCCGCCTGCCGGAGCCTGCCGCCGCCGCCGACCGTCGTGCCGACCCTGGCCAAGGGGCCTTTCACCGACCGCGAAACCATGCTCGCGGCCATGGCCGAGGCCGGCCGGGCCACGGTGGAACTGGGGCTGGTCGATTCGGTCTTCGGCAATATTTCCTATAACCTGGACGGCGTGCTGGCCATCAGCCAGACCGGCGCGGCCCTGGACGAGCTGCCCGGAGCCATGGACCTCGTGCCGCTGGACGGGTCGTCCTGCGCCGGCCTTACCGCCTCCAGCGAACTGGCCGCCCACGCCGCCCTGGCCGCTCTGGACGGCCGGCAAGCGATCCTTCACGGCCATCCCCGGTTTGCCGTCATCATGTCCATGGATTGCGAGGACTTGGCCACCTGCCCCCGGCGGGAGCGCTGCCATGTGGACTGCGCCCGGCAGCGCTACGCCGGGGAGACGCCCATTGTGCCGGGCGAGGTGGGCTGCGGCCCGCGCGGGCTGGTCCACACCATGCCGCCGGCCCTGGCGGCCGGCGGCGGCCGACCCGGGGTCATCGTCTGCGGCCACGGCGTGTTCACCATGGGAGCCGAGGATTTCGGCGACGCCTTGGCCGCCCTGTGCCGTATTGAAACTTCCTGCCGCGCCCGCTACTTTGCGGCCCTCGGCATTTCCACGGAGACCTCATGAACGAACCCCGCGCCGCCTGCCCCCTGACCGTCAGCGTGGTCATCCCGGTCTACAACGAGGCCGGCACGTTGCCGACGCTGCTGGCCAAGGTGCTGTCCCGGCCAGAGACCACCGAGGTCATCCTCGTCGACGACGCCTCCACCGACGGCAGCGGCGACTACCTGCGCACGCTTGCCGCCGACCCACGCATCCGCACGCTTTTTCATGCCCGGAACCAGGGCAAGGGCGCGGCCCTGCGCACCGGCTTCGCCGCCGCCGCCTGCGACGTCGTCCTCATCCAGGACGCCGACCTCGAATACGACCCCGACGACTACCCGGCGCTGTTGGCCCCCATCTTTGCCGGCAAGGCCGACGTGGTCTACGGCTCGCGGTTTCTGGGCGGCCCCCATAGGGTGCTCTATTTCTGGCACTCCGTGGCCAACCGGATGCTGACGCTGCTCTCCAATATGCTCAATGACGTCAACCTCTCGGACATGGAGGTCTGTTACAAGGCCTTTCGCCGCGAGGTGCTGCAAAAAATCCGCATCCAGTGCGACCGCTTCGGCGTGGAGCCGGAGCTGACGGCCAAGGTGGCCAAAATGCGCCTTCGCATCTATGAAGTGCCGGTCTCCTACTACGGCCGCACCTACGACGAAGGCAAAAAGATCGGCTGGCGCGACGGCCTGGCCGCCTTGTGGTGGATCGTCCGTTTCGGCCTTATCCCTCGCTGACATGGTGCTGCTGTATAATTTTTTCGCCCGCAAACGGGCCGAGGAAGCGGCCGAGGGGCAGCCGGGCGAGACCGGCCCCGAGGCCTTCGAGGTCCCCGGAGTCGGCGACGGACGCAGCCATGTCTTCGTCTACGGCACCCTGCGCCGAGGATTGCCCAACCACCGCTTCCTGGCCGGGGCGCGGTTCGTCGGCCTCGGGCGCACCGTGGACGCCCACGGCCTCTACATTGAGGCCGGCATCCCCTATCTGGCCGCCGGGGAAGGGCGCTATCCGGTGGTCGGCGAGGTCTACGCCGTGGACCCCGCCATCCTGGCCGGCCTGGACGAGCTGGAGGAGCACCCCCGGGTCTATGCCCGCCGGCCGGCCCCCATTGTCCTGGATGACGGCCGGCGGCTGATCGCCTGGGTCTATTTCGCCAATGAACCGCAAGGCGCGCCCCTGGCCTCGGGCGATTTCGCCGACGTCAAGGGCGCGTCCATGCAATCCGCGCCATCGGGCGTCGGGGACGACGCGCCGTGATGATTTTTTACGGAAGAACAGCCTAATAGGCTTTGAAGAGCCATGCGTAGACGACGTAGAACCAGCCAAGCAGGCCGTGGACAATGGCCCAGCCGATGGATTTGTTGAGGGCAAACGACACGGACATGGCCAGGGCGGAGCCAAAGCCCACGCCGTACTTGATGATGGTCTGATTGGCATAGACAGCCATATGTTCCTCCTGGGGTTTTCCTTTTCCCTACCATGAAGCGCCGCCGGGCGCACCCCTTGGCCCGGCCCGGCGTGCAATTGACATTTGGCCGGCCGCCGCGCACATTGCCCCTATGGCCGGCATGACGCGAACCGCCCGATTTCTTGGACATGTGGCCGCCTGGCTCGGTCCGGCGGGGCTGGTCGCGTGGCTTGTTTTCGCCGGCCCGGCCCTGGCCGGCGAGACGGAAGCCGGGCCGGACGTGGTCCAGGTCGTCAGCCGCCTGACCTACGGCCCGACCCCGGGCCTGCTCGACAAGGCCGCGGCCATGGGCGCGGCGGCGTTTATCGACCAGCAACTCGCCCCCGAAGCCCTGCCCGAACCGCCCGAACTCGAACGTGCTCTGGCCGGCCTGCCCAGCCTGCAAAAAGACACCGTACGCCTTTTCCGCGAATACGGCCCGCCGGCCGAGGATGGCCGGGCCGAAGGCCCCGAGGCCATGCGCCGCACCTTTGACCGGGCCGACGCCGTGGCCCTGGAAGCCGCCAAGGCCCGACTGCTGCGCGCCGTGGCCTCGCCCAATCAACTCGCCGAACTCATGGTCGCCTTCTGGTGCGACCACCTAAGCCTTGGCTCCAAAAAGGGCCTGAGCCACCTCTGGATCGGCTCCTACGAACGCGAGGCCATCCGGCCCCACGCCCTGGGCAATTTTTTTGATCTCCTGGCCGCCACGGCCATGCATCCGGCCATGCTCATGGCCCAGGACAACTGGAAAAACGTGGTCGTGCGCGAGGCCGGCAGACCGGCCAAGGACGCCGTGGACGCCACCTACGCCGCCGTCCTCCTGGGGCGTCAGACCCTTGGCCCCGGCGGTCCCCAGAAACCCGCCGACGTCCAGGCCCTGGCCCGCATCCTCACCGGCTGGCGCGTGGGCGCGGCCCGGGCCGACTCCGACACCGGCGGCTTCTATTTCGACGCCGAGCGCCACGACCCCTCGGACAAGACCCTCCTTGGCCAGCGCATCGCGGGCACGGGGTTTGGCGAAGGGGCCGCCGCCTTGCGCCTTTTGGCCGAACATCCGGCTACGGCCAAGAATATCAGCCGTAAGCTGGCCGTCTATTTCCTCGCCGACGATCCGCCCCCGGCCCTGGTCGCCCGTCTGGCCGACACCTTCCAGAAGACCGGCGGCGACATCCGCCAGACCCTGCGGGCGCTTTTTACCAGCCCCGAATTCCAGGACGACAAGTACCGAGGAGGGCGGGTGAAATCGCCCCTGCGCCAGGTGGCCTCGGCCCTGCGCGCCCTGGGCGCGTTTCCCAGCGACGCCGCCGGGCTGGTCGGCCTGCTGGCTGCCCTGGGCCAACCCCTGCCCGGCGACGCCGCCGAAGGCGCCCTGGCCCCGGCCGCCCAATGGGCCAAAGCCGAAGCCCTGCCGCGCCGCGTAAGCTTTGCCGGCGATCTGGCCGCCGGCCGCATCGCCGGCTGCTCGCCGCCAACCACCGATCCGGCGACCCTGGCCCGCACCCTCGGCCCGACCCTTTCCCCAGCCGCCCGCCAGGCCGCCGAACGCGGCGGGCTAGCCGTTATTTTGGCTTCGCCGGATTTTGTGAAGTACTGAAAAGAGAAATGAAGATGCCTCCGGCGGCCGGGGGCCTGAGGCCCCCGGACCCCCCATAGGGGGAAAAGGGGGGGGCTTCGCGGAGAGGGGCGGGAGATGGGGTAACGTTGGCGTGATAATTTTCGAGCGAAGTTGAGGTCGGGCGGGTGCGCCCGACGCAGCCGATGGAGGGAGATGGGTGCGACGACGCGACGCGCTGCGCGTGCTGGCCGGCCTTGGCGCGCTGAGCCTGGTTCCGGAGGCGGCCCTGGCCAAAAAGGCCGACCGCAAGGCCGAAACCAAGGGCGACGCCAAAAGCGAGGCCAAGGCCGGCGGCCGGGAACCGGTCAAGCCCTCCTGGCGCGAGGGCAAACAAGTCGTGGTGGTGCTGCTCCAGGGCGGCCCGGACGGGCTGTCCATGGTCGCGCCCACGGCCGACCCCCTCTACGCCGTGCTGCGCCCCACCACCGCGCTGGCCGCCGAGGCCGGAACCGACCTCGGCGGCGGTTTCCGGCTTCATCCCGCCTTGACCCTTTTGGCCCCGCTCTACGCCCGCAAACAGCTCGCCATCATCCCGGCCTGCGCCATGCCCGGCCAGGG
>JAEZEM010000350.1 GCA_023417745.1 Pseudomonadota bacterium | reverse complement strand
GGCCAGGCCGGGGCCGGCCTGGCTGCCGGGGCCGGCGTTGCGGCCGCCAGCCTGCGCCAGCCCATCGCCTTTGAAAAGCGCCTGGCGCTTATGGCCAACACCGCTTACGCCGACCGCGACGTGGCCGGCCGCATCGCCGGCAAAAAAGAGCTGGAAGGGGCCATCAACACGGCCGTGCGCCAGGGCGGCGGCAGCCGCGACCAGGCTGCCGAAGCTTTGGACGCCATGCTGGCCTCGGGAGCCATCAAAGCGGACAGCGCCCAGCGCCTTTTGCCCACCATTCAGAAATTCGCCTCGGCCTCCGGGGCCGGCTCGGGCGAGATCGCCGAGATCGTCATCCGGGGCATCCAGCAAAAGTTTTTCAGCGAAGGCCAGGCCGGCGAAGCCTTGGACAAAGCCATGGCCGCCGGCCAGGCCGGCGGATTTGAGCTTAAGGACATGGCCAAGTGGCTGCCCAAGATGATGGCCCTGGGCAGCGGCATGAAGTCCATGGCCGGCTTCGAACAGATTCTGGCCTATTCCCAGGCCTCGGCCATCACGGCCGGCAGCAAGGACGAGGCCGGCAACAACCTGGTCAACCTGCTCCAAAAGCTCAACAGCCAGGACACGCAAAAGGACTTCGCCAAGCTCGGCATCGACCTGACCGGCACCCTAGCCAGGGCGCGGGACAAGGGCAAACTGCCGCTGGAAGCCTTTGCCCAGCTGGTGGACGAACAGGTGGTGGGCAAGGACAAGCGCTATGCCGGCCTCAAGGCGCGCCTGGGCAAGGCCCAGGGCAGCGAGCGCCAGCAAATTCTGTCCGACATGGCCGACCTGGCCGAAGCCTCGGCCGTGGGCAAAGTGGTGCAGGACCGGCAGGCGCTGCTGGCGCTCATCGCCGCCACCAACCAGAAAGACTACATCGCCGACGTCCAGGGCAAGATGCAACACGCTCAAGGCGCGGGTGAAACCGCCTATCAGGTTTACCAATCCACCACGGCCGCATCGACGGAACACTTGGCCAATGAGGCCGAAATCGCCCGCTCCAATATGCTGGGCGACGTGTCCGGCCCCATCAAAGCGGCCGCCGATACCGCCGCCGAACTGGCCCAGCGTTTCCCGACCCTGGCCACGGTGGCCGCCGAGGCTGCCACTTCCATCGGCATCATGAGCGCGGCGGCCGCCGCCTTCGGGGCCATGCGCCTTTTCACCGGCGGGGCCGGCGGGGCTGCCGCCGCTGCCGCTGCCGGAGCGGCCGGAGGCGGCGGGCTGGCCGGCATGTTGGGCGGCAAGGGCGGCATCCTGGCCACGGCCGGGCTGGCCGCCTGGGACATCTACGCCACCGAAAGCAACGACGCCCTGACCAGGGCGCAGAAAAACACCCAACACACCGCCAATGCCGGCGGCCTGGCGGCGGCCATCGCCGGCATGAAACTCGGAGCCATGGCCGGCGCGGGCCTGGGGTCCGTGGTGCCTGGCCTGGGCACGGGCATCGGCGGCATCGTGGGCGGCCTGGCCGGCGGGGCCATGGGCTGGTGGGGCGGAAACAGCGCTGGCCGTTTTGTCGGCGAACAGCTGTGGGGACCGTCCGGCCAGGCCAAGGCCGACGCCCAAAAGATCGTGGTCGAAGACAAAAGCACCTTGCATGTGGAGTCCGTGCTCCACATTGACGGCCGCGAGGTGGCCCGGGCCGTCAACACCTACAACACGGCCGAAGCCAAGCGGGAGTAGTCATGGCCTGGCGCGACACGCTGTTGCCCGCTTCCTTTCGGGATATCCTTTTCGACGTTATCTCCACCCGCGACGACGTCGAGCGGGCCATTGTCCAACATGAGTACCCGTACCGCGACGGCGCGGAAGTCGAGGACATGGGCCGGCGGCCCCGGCTGGTCACCTTGCGGGCCGTCTTTTGGGGCGACGACTATGAAGAGGACGTCACCGCCCTCATCGAAGCCCTGGACACCCCGGGCAAAGGTGAGCTGATCCACCCCGTGTTCGGCTCCTTGGACATGGCTTGCCGCAGCTACCGGGTGGACCACCACGAGGACAGCCCGGACTATGCCGAAATGGAGCTGGTCTTTGCCGAGGCCAGCCCGGACATTCCCTTTTTCGCCAAGGCGGCCTCGGCGACCAGCCAGGCTGCCGAGCTGGCCGGGGAGCTGGAAAGCTGCCTGTCCCTGGCCGGTTTGGCCTCCCTTGCCGGCTACGTCGCCTTTGCCGCCTCGCTGCCCGGGCGCGTGTCGGCCTATGTCCGGGGCGAAGTCTTGGGCGCGATCCGGTCCGTGACCGGCGCGGCCCGGACCCTGGCCGGCTTGCCCCAGGTGGTGGCCGCCGACGTCCTGGCCATCCCGCAAGCGCTCGTCAGCGAAGCCCGGGCCGTGGCCGGCCAGGTCGTCAGTCTGGCCGGGCTGCCCGGCCAGTTCGGCAGATTTGCCAACCTGGCCGCCATATCCGACAAGCTGCCGCGCCTGTCCCAGGCCAAGGGGGGCACCGCCACGCCGTACCGCCTGCAAACGGCCGCCTATGCCGGCGGCGTGGCCACCGGCCCCTTGACCGGCGCGGCCGCGCCCCGGCCGAGCCTGACCCTGCCGGCCACGGGCACGACGGCGGCCGCCTCTTCCCCGGACCTCTCCAGCTCCCCGGGCCAGGCCCGGGCTATCGCCGCCGCTGTCTGCAACCTGGAGCGGGCCACGGCCATGGCCAACGCCGCCGGGGAGATTCTGGCCGCCGAGGCCGCCGCCCCAAGCCTGACCCCGGCCGAGGTGGAAACCGTCGTCGGCAGCACGCGGGAGCGGCTGCAAGACTGCATCGCCGAGCACCGGTTGGTGCTGCCCACCCACCAGGCCTACCCGATCATTGAGCAGGTGCGCGGGGCCGCCCTGGCCATCCAGGAGCTGGGGGCCACCGTCATCCATCTGCATCCGCCCCTGGTCAGCCACGCCGCCCCGGGCCTGTGCAACCTGCGCTTGCTGGCCCACTGGCTCTACCGCGACCACACCCGGGCGGCCGAGCTGGCGCGCCTCAATCCCGGCCTTCGCAACCCCAATTTCATTGCCCAGGGACAAAACCTCAATGGCTTCGCAAACTGACGACACCGACCGCATCACCGTGCGCGTGGCCGGCCGGGAGCACCGGGACTGGACCACCTACCGCATCGACTCGCACCTCATCACCCCGGCTGACGCCTGGCAGGTGACGCTTGGCATCCCGGCCGACGCCTTGCCCGACACGGTCAAGCCCTGGGCCGCCGTGGACGTCTGCCTGGGGCAAGACGTGGTGCTGACCGGCCGCATTGACCGCATCGAGC
>JAEZEM010000344.1 GCA_023417745.1 Pseudomonadota bacterium | reverse complement strand
GGCCCAGGGAGTGGCCCAAGCGGCTTCCTGAAAAGGCCGTGGTGGCGTGTTGGGGGAGGAGGCTAGGGGGTGACCGCCACGGCCAGTGATTCGAGCGGGTCGGTATGGGAAGGCCGTCCGCTTTCGCCTTTCTCTTAAGCAACTCCCGGGCCAAACTGACGAGCTCAGGAGATAATTTTTTCGCACGCTATTTCAGCAAGTTGCAAGAACGCTCTCTGAAAAATCGAGCAAAGGGCCGAGAAACCCGCCCTGGCATCTTTCTTTTCGGTTAGCTTTTTTACAATCTTAATCCGCAAGCGCGAGATTTCCGCGCCGCCGGGGGCAGAACCCGGGCGCAAACCGCACCGGAGGCACAGCCAGTGGGCAAACGCAACATCGACGACATCACCCCGGGCATGGCTCTTGGCCAGGCGGTCAGCGCACCGGACGGCCGGGTCCTGGCCGCTGCCGGCACGATCCTGTCCGAGGACCATCTGCGCCTTTTACGGGCTTACGGCGTGCGCGACGCCGACATCGCCGGTCTGGACGGCGATCCGGCCGCCGATGCGGCCGAGGTTTACGCCGCCACGGCGGAACGCTGTCGCGACCTGCTGCGCCGCCGTTTTTTGGCCATGGACCGGGAAAGCGCCGTGGGCCGGACGATCTTCGAGCTGGCCGTGTCCCGGGCCGCCGCCCGGGTCCTGGACCAGGGCCTCGACCTGGACGACGCCGCCACCTCCCCGGCCCTGCCCTGCCTGGCCCCGGAACGCCAGCTCTTCGACGCCGCCGCCACCGATCCGACCTCTCTCGTCTCCGGCGAGGTCGAACTGGCCAGCCTGCCCGAAGTCCACGTCCGCCTCCTCGACGCCCTGGGCAAGGACGAGACCGGCCCGGCCGAACTGGCCGCCATCATCGGCCGCGACCCCAGCCTGACGGCCCGGCTGCTGCGTCTGGTCAACAGCCCGGTCTACGGCCTGCGCGGACCGGTGGACTCCATCAGCCGGGCCGTAACCATGGTCGGCCAAAAGGAGCTGTCCACCCTGGTGACCGGGCTGGCGGCCGTGTCGGCCTTCTCCGACATCGCCCCGGAGCTGTGCGACATGCGCATGTTCTGGCGACACGCCGCCGCCTGCGGCGTCTACGCCTCGCTTTTGGCCCGCTCCGTGCCGGGGCTGGCCCCGGACCGGGGGTTCGTGGGCGGCCTGCTCCACGATCTGGGGCAGCTGGTCATCCTGCGCAAGCTTCCGGCCGCCGCCGGCCGGGCGCTGATTCTGTCGCGGGTAGAGGGGTTGCCGACCAGCGAAGCTGAAACCGCCGTGCTCGGCTTTGACCACGCCGCCGTGGGCCGCACGCTGCTCACCGGCTGGAATTTCCCGCCGACCCTGGTCGCCATGGCCGGCGACCACCACCACCCCGACGGCGCGCCCGGCTCCCGGGAAACGGCGCTTATTCATGTGGCCGACATCCTGGCCCAGGCCTGGGACTGGCCGGCCTTTTCCGGCCCGCCCACGCCAGCCCTCGACGAACCGGCCTGGCACAGCCTGGGCCTGTCCGAATCCATCCTGGCCGAGGTGGCCCGGGACGGCGACGCCGCCATCGCCGAAATTGAATCGGTCTTTTTCGACGGCCCGTCCGGCCGCACGCCATAACCCGCAAGGAACCGCCATGACCGCCGACAAACCGCGCGCCATTCCCCGCCGCCACCTGATCCGCGCCCTGCTTGGCCGCGACGTCCCCAGCAGCCCGGCCTCCGCTCCGCAGCCGGAACGGACCGCCGCCGCACCCCAGGCCGCCGATCCCCACGCCGCCGGGAACGCGGCCTACGCCGCCGGCGACTATGCCGAGGCCGCCGCCGCCTACCGGGCCTCGGTGCGCGGCGACCTGTCCAACCCCATTGTGCGCGCCCGGCTGGGCTACGCCCTCTACGCCACCCGCCAGCTCATCCAGGCCAAGGTGGAATTCGAGCACGTGCTGCACCTGACAAACGGCGGCGACGCCTTTGCCCGGCTGTGCCTGGGCCTGACCCTGGCGGCGCTGGGCAAGGCCGACAAGGCGGCCGACAACCTGGAGGCTTTTGCCGCCCCCCAAGCCGAGGATCTTGAGGCTCTAAGCCGGCGCATCGCCGGCAAGCTGCGCGACATCGGCAACGGCGACCCCGCGCCGTTGCTCCTCACCCTGGAGCGCTCGGCCCGGGCCATGGGCTTTTTGCCCGAGGCGTGAAGCCGGCTTCGCCTTCTCCCCCGACCGGGCAGTGAGCCTTTCGGGCGAATGCGTGGGCCGTGTCGCCGCGCTGCCCCAAGACAGGGCGTCGCGTCTGGCTTGGGGCTGGCTTGGGGCTTGTGGCCGTGCACCGTGCACGCTATGGTGCACGGATGATGTCCCGGCAGCACCCCTTTGGCCAGCGCATCCGTGAGCGCCGTCTGGCCCGCCTGGCCGCCGACCCGGCCTTCACCCTGCGCCAGTTGGCCGGACGCCTGGGCATCCAGCCGTCGTACTTAAGCCGCCTGGAACGCGGGGCCGCCCCCAGCCTGTCCGAGGACCACCTGCAAGCCCTGGCCCGGGAACTGGGCGATGATCCCGATGTCCTGCTGGCCCTGGCCGGCAAGCTGCCGGCCGACGTGCGCCAGGCCCTTTTGGCCGCGCCCGGCGACCTGCTGCCCCTGGTGCGAGGCCTGACGCGCAATCCCGCCCTGGCCCCCGGCTCTTCGGGACAGCTCTGGCAATCCTACCGCGAATCCCAGCATCTGGCCCGGGTGGGCAGCTTCGTGCGCGACCTGACCACTGGCGAGGATTCCTGGAGCGAGGAATTCTTCCGCATCTTCGGCCTGTCTCTTGATGGCCCCACGCCCACCTTCGAGAGCTTCATGGCCCTGGTCCATCCCGAGGACCAGCCGGTCGTGGCCGCGGTGCGCGCCCGGCTCATGGCCGACGACGAGCCGGTGCAGTACGCCTACCGCTTCCGGCGCGGCGACGGGTTGTGGCGGCACGCCAAGGCCGTGGCCCGCTGCGAACGCGGCCCCGACGGCCGGGCGCGGCGCATCCACGGCACGGTGCAGGACGTCACCACCGAACGCCAGGCCTTAAACGACTTGCGCAGCGTGGCCCAGTTTCCCGAAGGCAACCCCAACATCGTCCTGCGCGTGGCCCGCGACGGCCGCCTGACCTACGCCAACCGAGCCAGCGCCGGACTGCTGGAGACTGCCGGTCTGGCCGTGGGCGACCCCGTCCCGGAAGCTCTGGCCGCCGCCGTGGGGCAAGCCCTGGACACCGGCCGCGAAATCAGCCTGGACCTGCCCGACGGCGAAAAAACTCAGTGGTTGACCGTGACCTCCGACAACGCCCAGGCCTACGCCAATTGCTACGGCCGGGACGTGACCGCCGAAAGGGCCCTGGCCGAGCGCGTCCAAGCCCTGACCCGGGAACTGGCCGCGACGCAGGCCCAACTCGACGCCGTGCTCGAAGCCAGCCACGACGGCGTGGTCCTGGTGCGGGCCGACGGGTTCGTGCTTCGCGGCAACGCGGCCATGGCCCAATCCCTTGGCCGGCCGGACGGCCCGGACGCCCTGCCGGGGCTGCATCGAAACGACGTTTTCGGCCCGGACACCGCCCCGATGGTGGAACGCGACGATCTGGCCGTCATGGCCAGCGCCGAGGCCCGGCTTTTGCCGCCGCCCGTGAAGGTCGTCGTCAGCGACGGGTCCACCCGTTCCCTCCAGATTTCCCGCGCCCCCCTGCGCGACGCCGATGGCCGGGTGACCGGCTTTTGCGCCATCACCCGGGACATCACCGAATGGCGGCAAGCCGCCGAGGCCCTGGCCGATACCCAGGCCCGGCACCAGCGCTTTTTCGACGACGCCGTGCTCGGCGTCTTTCGCACCACGGCCGAAGGCCGCATGCTGGACGTCAATCCGGCCCTGGCCCGGCTTTTCGGCTACGCCTCGCCCGAGGACATGCTGGCCGAAATGGGCGACGACGTCTCGGCCGGCTTCGCCGAGCCGGAAAAACGCCATGACGTGGTGCGACGGCTGACCAGCAAGGAGGGGCTGCTCGACTTCGAGAACATTTACCGCCGCCGCGACGGCTCGACATTCATCGGCGTGCTCCACGCCCGGATGATCGTGGACCCTTCAGGCCAGCGCGTCATCGAAGGCTTTGTCGAGGACATCAGCGAACGCAAACGCATCACGGCGGAGCTGGCCGCCAGCGAGGAACGCCTCAAGACCCACCTGCGCAACTTTCCCCTGCCCACCTTCACCTTTACCAAGCGTGGCCAGAACCTCGTGCTGGCCGACGCCAACAAGGCGGCCGAGGCGCTGTTTCGCGGCCGCATCGGAGCCATGGTCGGCAGCTCTGTCGAGGATGTTTTCACCGACTCCCCCGACATCTACCTGACCTTGTGGAGCGCCTTCGAAGGCCGGCGCGGCGACCGGCGCGCCCTGGCCCTGCGCCCGCCCGGCGCGGCCGAGCCGGGGCTTTTCGACATGACCTTCGTCTTCGTGGCCCCGGACACGGTGATGCTCCATGCCGAGGAAGTCACGGCCCTGGTCAAGATGCGCGAAAGCCTGCAACGCACCTCGGACCAGTTGCGCTCCATCCTCGACCACGTGCCCTGCGCCGTATATTTCAAAGATACCGCCGGCCGCTGCATCATGATCAACCGGGCCGTGGCCGAGGCCTTCGGCTTGCCCGAAGCCCCCCTGACCGACCTGACCAGCGGCTCCATCCACGAGCCGAAGACCGCGGCGCGCATCGCCGAGGACGACCGCCGCATCCTGGCCACGAGCCGGGCCGAGACCTTTGAGGAAGATGTCCTGGTCCAGGGCCGGCCGCGCCGCTTCCTCACCACCAAGACGCCGCTTCTTGACGAACACGGCCAACCCTACGCCCTGTGCGGCATGTCGCTGGACATCACCGAGCAGGTGGAGCTGGCCCGCAGCCTCCAGTCCGAGCGCGACACCCTGGGGGCCATCCTCGACCATGTGCCCTACGCCGCCATCCTGGTCACCAGCGACGGCGACATCGTTTACCTCAACAAGCGCAGCCACGACCTGTTGGGCTACAGCCACGCCGACATGCCCACGGCCGAGGCCTGGATGGCGCGAGCCTACCCCGACGACAGGCTCCGCGCCCGGGTCATGGCCGAATGGGCGGCCGTGCAGGGCAAACCCTGCCGGCGCGTCTATCCGGTGCGCTGCGGTGACGGCCTGTCGCGCTGGATCGATTTCGTGGCCACGCCCCTGGCCGAGGGGCGGATGCTCCTGACCATCAACGAAGCCGATCCCCGACAAGTGGCCCATTGGCTCGCGCCCAGGCCCTTGGGCTGAGGCGGCTTTCCGCCTGCCACGCAAAAAAACGCCCGGCCGCTTTCGCGGCCGGGCGTTTTTATTGCTCACGAACAATCAGGCGTCAGTTGCCCGGAGCCGGGACAGGGGCCGGGGCCAAGGCCCGATACAACAGATCGGCCATGACGGCGTTGAGTCCGACATTGGCGTGGCTGTCCACGCCGTTGACCACGAGTTCGCCGGGCTTTTTGTCGATGATAAGCGGCGTGAGGTCCAGGACGTCCACGCCCCGCTCGCCGAAATGGCCGGCCACCCGGGCGGTCATGGCGGCGCTGCCGGCCACGTCGGCCAGGCTCGGGATGACAAGGGCCACCAGACGGATGTTGCGCTCCCGGCACCAGGAAACAATGTCGTCCAGTTCGGCGGCATGGACGCCGAACACCGTCTTGTCGGCGTAGGCCCCGCGCAGCCGGTCCCAGAAGCCGGCCGAGGCGTCGTCAAGATTGCCCATGCGGGCCAGACGCCAGTACACGAAATTGGCCAGGGCGAAATGATCGACCAGGTATTTGGTCAGCGCGCCCTGGGGGAAATGCACGGCAAAGGTCAGGGGGTAGTTGGATTTTTCGGCGGCCCGGTAGATGTCGTTGACGAAATAGGCCAGCACCACCACGTCCGGGGTCACCGGATAGGCGGCCATGGCCTCGTATTCGTCCACCGAGTCCCAGCCGATCTTGGCCACGTTGACCACCCGCCAACCCTGGCCCAGACGTCGGCCGAGCACGTCGCCGAAGCGGTCGGCCGGATTGTCGATGCCATGGCCGGCGGCAAAGGAATCGCCAAGGATCATGACGATCTTTTCGCCGTCCCGGCGCGGGGCCGGCTCGACGTCGCGGTAGCCCAGGGAATTGACCGGCTGCCAGTAGCGCTCGAACCATTTGCGGCTGGACATGGTCAGGTTGAAGCCATCGGATTGGGCGAAAAATAACGCCATGCACAGCTCAAGGACAATGAGCCCCAGGGCCAGGGCGTCCACGGCCACGAGCAGGCCCATGCCGGCCGTGCGCCCCCGCCCTTTGGGCAACTGCGAGAGCAGCCACCCGGCCGCCAGGTTGGCGACGGCCAGTCCCAAAACGACGTACAAGAGGTGCAACATGGATCAGGCGGCCTTGGCCCGGTCCTTGCGCCAGGACTTCTCCTGGCCGCATCTGAGCCGAGCGATGTTGTCGCGGTGCTTGTGGATGACCAGCCCCCCGATGATCGCCGCCGCCGGGACCAGGGCCACCGGTCCGAGCCAGGCGCACAGGACCGGCACGGCCACGGCCAGGGTCAGGGAGCCGGCCGAGACGTAGCCCGACACCCGGATGACGGCCACGCAGGCGGCCACGGACAGCAAGGCCGGGATCGGGGCCGCGCCGAGAAAGACGCCGATGGTCGTGGCCACGCCCTTGCCGCCCTTGCCGTAGAGAAACACCGAATACATGTGCCCGACCACGGCGGCCACGGCCACCAGACTCAGAAACACCGGCGAATCGGTCATGGCCCGGGCGCACAGCACCGGGACCAGCCCCTTGGCCAGATCAAGCAGCAGGGTCAGCACCCCGAGCTTCGTGCCGCAAAGTCGCGAAACATTGGTGGCCCCGGTGTTGCGGCTGCCGGCCAGGCGCGGATCAATGCCGCAACCGACCAGGGCCACCACCAGTCCGAAAGGAAACGCCCCCAGCAGATAGGTCAGGACGAGAAATGCTGTCGCCGCCATTTAGCCCTCTCCGAAAAGCTGTTCGTCGGGCAGGCTGGCCGGAATCTCTTCCGCGCCGAACACCCGCAGTTCGTTGGTGAGCGGATCAATACGCCCCAAGCGTAGCGCATATCGCTGGCCGGTGTAAATCGTGTCGCCAAGCGTGTCCCGGGTGGCCCGGACGTAAATCTGAAAATCGGGCAGGGACAGGGAGATGAAACCGCCGGCCACGTCCACCACCACGCCCTCGAAGGTGCGCTCCTTGCAGTGGCGCTGCAGGAACGCGAGCTTCCAGTAGCGCGGCCGGAAACGCTGCACCCGGCCCACGGCCTCGATGCGCGAGGACAACAGCGGCAGCCGGGCTTCCAGCTCCCCCCGGCTCCAGCGCGGCGCGCCGGTGCGCAGCAAGGCTTCGAGCTGGGCCAGGTTGATCAGGTCGGCGTAACGCCTAAGCGGCGAGGTCACCGGGGCGTAGGCCGGCGCGGCCAGGGTGGCGTGGGGCCTGGGGTCGGGTTCGGTCAGGGTCGGGGGCAGCTCGCGCACGGCCCGCTGGATGGCCGGCGGGTCGCTGTGAATGCCGCGAATCTCGGGGGGGAGCCTGGCGTCCTGGGTGCGAAAGAGCATGGCCGCGCCGTGGGATACGGCATAGTCGGCGGCGGCGGCGTTGCCCAGGATCATGAGTTCGCTGACGAGCAGTTGGGCCTTGGGATAGGCCGGGCAGACGGACATCCGAATATCGACGTTGTCCGGGTAGCCGGACAGACTGATCTCGGGTTCGGGCCGTTCGATGATGACCGCCCCGCGCTCCAGCCGCGCAGCCCGCAGCCAGGCGGCCACGCGCCAACCAAGTTGCAGATGCGGCGCGGCGTCGCCCCGGTCCAGGGCCGCTTCCACCACGGCGTAGGTGGTGTTTTCCGCCACCCGGACAAAGGACTTGCGCATGGCAAAGCCCACGATCTCGCCCTCGGGGGTGAATTCCCACTCCATGACCAGCGACGGCCGGACTTCCCCGGCCCGCAGGCTGTAGAGGTCGGTGCCCAGGCACTCGGGCAGCATGTGGCTGACACCCTCGGGCAGATACAGGCTCGAAGCCCGGTGGGCCACGGCGGTATCCAGGGGACCGCCGAAGTCCCAGTCCAGGGCCGGGTCGGCCAGGGCCAGGACCAGCCGGATCGTGCCGTCGGGGCGGGTCTCGGCGAAAAAGGCGTCGTCGATGTCCCGGGTGGTCGGGGAATCGATGCTGACAAAGGGGATGGGTTCCGGCTCCCGGGACAGCGCGGCCAGCCCGGCCCGGCGGGCCTCGATCTCGGCGGCGTAGGGCGCGTGCCAGTCGTCGCCGGGGGCGTAGTCGGCCTGGTCGAGATGATAATTGTAGTGCGGCGGGACGATGCCCCACTGGGTGGCCAGGATGTAGGCCTGCAGGGGATGGTCGGGCAGGCCCTTGCGCAGCATGGCCCACAGCACGGCGCTTTCCTGATCGTCGGCGTCGGCCATGAGCCGGCGCAGCATGGCGGCCAGCTTGTCGGCGGCCTCGGGATCGAGCTTGGCGGCCAGGGCCGCGCCCTTCTTGCGGTCGCCCGTGGCCCAGCCATGCCAGAGTTCCTTGAAAAAGGCCTGACCGGCCACGACCACCTTTTCGCGTTCCTCGGCGGCGGCGGCTTCGGTGAGGCGGCGCTCCACGGTCTCGGCCGCATAGACCTCGAACTTGGGAGCGTGGAACTTGAAGTGGGTCTTGCAGCCTAAAAGCGCCCGGCCCATGCCGGCCACGGCGTCGACGTCGGGTTTTTCGCCCACAAGGCCGGCGAACCACTCGGCCGACTCCTCGCGCACCTCGCCCTGGGCCAGTTCCCACAGCTCCAGCGGAGCGATGGCCTTGGCCGCGGCCTCGCGCCGGGCTTGATGGTCGGCCAGGATCTCGGAAATCGCGCTGCGGTCGCGGGCCCCGTCGTAGCGCGGCCCCATCCAGGGCAGCACCCGGGCCATGGCCATCTTTTCCTCGCGATGCGTGAGCGTATACACCCGCAGCCGACCCGAAGACTCTTCCAGCACCCAGGCCACTTGCGCCTGATTGCCCTGCATGAACTCCACCAGACACCCCGGGCCGACATAGCGTTCCAACGCCATCGATAATCCTTCTGTTTCGCGCGCAAGGCGGCCGACGGCGGCCGGACGGCTTCCCGTCCGGCCCCGCCGGCCGCCCTTTTCCGTTTACGACAAGCCAAGGTCGCGCAAGCCGCGCGCCCTCGGCACAAAATACTTGGTCCGCCCCCCTTCAAACCCCCTTCGGGGGGTCCGGGGGCCTCAGGCCCCCGGCCGCCGGAGGCATTCTTCTCTTACTCTCTTCTACTCTTCTAATGTCTAAACGACCGCTGCCCCGTAAACACCATGGCCACCTGGGGCGTGGCTTCGTTGCAGGCGACGATGACTTCGGTGTCGCGGATGGAGCCGCCGGGCTGGGCGATGGCCGTGACCCCGGCGCCGATGCACAGGTCCACGCCGTCGCGGAACGGGAAGAAGCCGTCGGACACCACCACCGAACCGGCCAGTCCGCCCATGGTCGCCTCGGTGCGGGCCTTAATGTCGGCCAGGCTCGCGGCGGCCTCGGGATCGGCGGCGGCCTTTTGGGTCAATTCGTAGAGCGACAGCTTGTGGGCGGCGAAGGCCAGGCTGTCGGCGTACTTGGTCTTGGCTTTATAGATGGTCAGCTCGACCACGCCGACCCGGTCCTGTTCGCCGGTGCCGATGGCCACGGTGGCCCCGTTCTTGACGAAGATGACCGAGTTGGAGGTGACGCCGGCTTCCACGGCCCAGGCAAACAGCAGATCCTCGGCTTCCTGGCGCGTCGGAGTCCGGGCGACCACCGTGGTCCCGGCTTTGTCCGTGGCCTGAGCCGGCAGGAAGTCGGCGGCGGCCAGGATGCGGTTCCTGAAAGAAAACTGAGCCACGATGCCGCCGTCGGCCAGGGACTTGAGGTCCAGGTAGGGCTGGCCCACGAGCTTGTCCAACTGGGCCAGGCCCGGGAGCTTAAAGATGCGCAGGTTCTTTTTCGACTTGAGGATGTCCAGGGCGGCCGGCTCATAGGCCGGGGCGGCCACCACCTCGAAATAAACGGCGTTGATCTTTTCCGCCGTGGCCACGTCCAGGGTGCGGTTGACCACGATGGCTCCGCCAAAGGCGGCGATGCGGTCGGAAGAAAACGCGGCCTCGAAGGCGGCGCGCAGGCCGGCCTCGGACCAGGCCGCGCCGCAGGGATTGTTGTGCTTGAGGATGACGGCGGCCGGCTTGGCGGTCAGGTACTGGAGAATGTTGACGCCGTTGTCCACGTCGGTGAGATTGGTCTTGCCGGGATGCTTGCCGGACTGGAGCAGATGCTCTTCGGTGGCGGCGCACACCAGGCCGTCGCCGGGACCGCGAAACTCCACGCCGCCCAGGGACAGGCGGCCGGCGGCCGGCGCGTAGAGCGCGGCCGGCTGGTCCGGGTTTTCGCCGTAGCGCAGGCCCTTTTCCTCGCCGTCGATGGTCCAGGTGCGCTTGGCAAACACCAACTCGGCGTCGCCCAAGCGGATGACGAGTTCGGACGGGAAAGGGTCTTCCACCACGGTGGTGTACATTTTCTTGAGGTCGCTCATGGCTTGACCGCTCCTTGTGGCGTGTGTGCAGGCTGCCTAGCACAGCCGGCCCGGGGGGGCAAATTGCATTTGGAAGGGCCGGCCAATTCTGCTACCAAGGCCTGTCCGCGGCGCACCACGCCGCAGGTTTTCGGGGCAAGGGAGTTGTCGTGGAACAGGTGTTGCTCAAGATGGCCAAACAGCTTCGGGCCTTTGACGAAGCCTCCATCATGGCGCTTTGGGACAAATACGCCGAAACCGTCGAACGTTTCGAGCCGACCCAGCGCTGGGAAGAGGCCGTCCTGGTCCTGGCCATGATCCAGGGCATGCGTTTTAAAAACCAGTTGTTCAATCATCACTGGGCCAAGGGCCGCCAACCCGGCGAGGCGGACGAACCCGCCCCGGCCCCGGTCGCGACGGACATCGCCGCGCCCGCGCCGACCGCCGCCAAACCCGGCCCCAAGCGCCAGGGCAAAGTCCTGGCCTTCAAGCCCAAGGATGGAGGAGAAGCATAATGGGTGAATTTCCGACGCAGCAAAACCCCGGTTCCGGGCGCGGCATCGTCATCCACGGCGCCCAGTGGGGCGACGAAGGCAAGGGCAAGATCGTCGATCTGCTCACCGAATCGGCCAAGGCCGTGGTGCGCTTCCAGGGCGGCAACAACGCCGGGCATACCCTGGTCGTGGGCGGCGAAAAAACCGTCGTCCACCTGATGCCCTCGGGCATCCTCCACGACGGCAAGACCTGCCTGATCGGCAACGGCGTGGTGCTCGACCCCGAAGTGCTGTGCCGCGAGATGGACACCCTGGCCGCCCAGGGCGTGAACGTCACCCCCGAGCGCCTGACCATCTCCAAAAAAACCCAGGTCATCATGCCCTACCACCGGCTCCTCGACGGCGCGCGCGAAACGCTGCTGGCCGGCGCGAAGATCGGCACCACCGGCCGCGGCATCGGCCCCTGCTACGAAGACAAGATGGCCCGCATCGGCATCCGCGCCGGCGACTTCGCCTACCCGGAACTGCTGGCGAAAAAGATCGCCAAGGCGCTGGTCGAAAAGAACACCCTTTTCACCAAGCTCTACGACATGCCCGCCCTGGACCCCGACGCAGTGCTCGAAGAGATCCTGCCCGTGGCCAAACGCCTCGTGCCCTACCTCGGCGACGTGTCGAGCATCATCCAGAAGACCCTGGCCACCGGCGGCGACGTGCTGTTCGAAGGCGCCCAGGGCACCCACCTGGACATCGACCACGGCACCTACCCCTTCGTCACCTCGTCCAACACCGTCTCCGGGCAGGCCGCCGCCGGCAGCGGCTGCGCGCCAAGCGTCCTGAACCGCGTCGTGGCCGTGGTCAAGGCCTACACCACCCGCGTCGGCTCCGGCCCGTTCCCCACGGAACTCTTCGGCACCATCGGCGACTACCTCCAGGAAAAAGGCGGCGAATTCGGAGCCACCACCGGCCGTAAACGCCGCTGCGGCTGGCTCGACCTCGTGCTGCTGCGCGAATCGGCCCGCCTCTCCGGCCCCACGGACATCGCCCTGACCAAGCTCGACGTCTTAAGCGGGCTGTTCGAAATCAAGATCTGCATCGGCTACCGCTACAAAGGCAAAGTCTACGAATACCCGCCCCAGGACGAAGGCGCGCTGGAATTCGTCGAGCCGATCTACGAAACCATGCCCGGCTGGGAAGAAGACCTGTCCGGCATCACCACCTGGGAAGACCTGCCCCTGGCTGCCCGGGAATACGTCTCGCGCATCGAACAGTCGCTCAAAACCACCTGCTCCATCCTCTCCGTCGGCCCCGACCGTCGGCAGACGATTATTAGGGGTTAGGGCTTAGGGGATAGCGACAGGGATTGGGGAGAAGAGCGAGAAAGCGGGGAATAAAGACAGAAGAGCGGGCTCTGCCCGCACCCGCCGGGGGGATAATCCCCCCGGACCCCCGTCCCGGTGTTCAGTTGGGAGGGACGGGGGTCCAGGCGGCGGGCGCGAAGGCGGCCGAGCAATAATGAAGGCCGGGATTTCGGTTTTTGGTCCGGTCGGAAGC
>JAEZEM010000341.1 GCA_023417745.1 Pseudomonadota bacterium | reverse complement strand
GGGGTTTCCTCCCCCGCATTATCTACTTGCACAGCCACAGGGCGGCGCGGTCGATGCCGCGCAGGATCTTGAGGCTGGTGGTGGCGAAGATGTGTTCCAGCGACGACGGTTTGTGGCTGGTGCGGCCGATGGCCACGGCGGCGTATTTGCCTTCGCTCGCTTCATGCAGGATGGTGCGGGCCGGGTTGGAGGACGTCATCACCTTGACGGCAATGCGGCTGTCATCCACGCCGTTGGCCTTGATCTCGGCCAGGGCGCGGCCGAAGATCTGCTCGGCGTCCACGCAGCGGTCGTCGCCGCAGACATGGAGCAGGGTGATGTTGTGGTCGGGTTCGTTGCGGACCATGAAGCCGGCGTGGTCGGCCACGCGCATGCATTCCTCGGAGCCGTCCACGCACACCAGCACGTTCTTGCGGCCCCGTTCGGGATTGCGGCAGATCCAGATGGGGAAGGTCAGCGATTCCCACAAAATGCGGTGGGAGATGGAATCCGTGACCATCTCCTCGAACCAGGACAGGCCGCGCCGACCGAGCACGGCCGCGTCGTAGAGTCCTTCCTCGGATTCGCGCACAATCTCTTTGACCGTGCCGAGCTTGCCGTTGGAAAATTTCACCGCCACCTGGTCTTCGCGAAATCCCATGGAGCGCAGCCATTCCGTGGCCTTGGCCATGGCCGGCACGCCGTGGACGGCCTTGTCGTGCTCGATGTGCACGAGGGCTTCGGGATTGGCTTCGAGGTCGATGGGATCAAGCCGCCAGTCGGGCTTGCGCGGCACGACGTAGAACAGCGTCAGCTTGAGTTCGCTGCGGTTGGTGAAAAAATGATGCACGAAACGCAGGCTTTGCGAGGTGTGGTATTCGTCGCTGACGGTCACCAGCAGATGTTTGTCCATGGCCTGGCCCCCTGGGCGCGTTGTCCCGTGGGATGCGGGTTGTGCAAAAACGGCCGGAAGCGGCCGCCGACGGCCAAGAGGGCACAAGGCCCTTGGAATCCCGTCATGATTGCGGCGTGTTGCCTTTCCGTCCCGAAAGCCGTTTCCGGTGTTCCGGTTTGTGCAAAACACTCGGGCGGTTATGATCTATGGCATAAAACATCTTGCGCCGGCTTGAAAAGGGGATATTCTTATTTCCGAGGTTGATTATCAACCTCAAGGAGATTGCTGATGGATACGCTTATCGTGATTGTGATCGTGGCCGTGGCGGCCTGGTATGTGGTGCGCAAGTTTGTGGTGAAAAAGGGCGGTTCGTGCGGTTGCGGCTGTTCCGGCGGCGGCTGTTCCAGCGGCGGCTCGTGCGGGGACGGGTCGGAGCTGGGCAAGTCGTCGTGTTGCGAGCCGGGCAAGCGGCTGTAGTTTAAGAAAAATCTATCGCTTTAGTCTGTTGTCCGCGAAACGCCTCAGGTGGTTTTCGTGGCCGCGACTTGCGCCTTGTCTGCCGCGGGCCGGCCTGACGTCGACGTCAGGCCGGCCCGTGCGCTTAAAAGTTCTCGAAATCGCTGTCTTGGCCCTTTTCGGCAAGCTCAATGCGGGTTCCCCGATTGGGTTTATTGCCCGGAGCCAGGGCGGGCTTGGGGCGACCCGGCATGGCCCGGCGCAGGGGCGCGCCCGAGGGATGGTGGGGCAGGTCGAGCTGGAAAAAGGCGATGGTGGCCCGGAGTTGTTCGGCCTGGCCGGAGAGCTCCTCGGCGGTGGAGGCCAGTTCCTCGGAGGCGCTGGCGTTTTGCTGCACGGTCTGGTCGAGTTGCTGCAAGGCCCGGTTGATCTGGACCACGCCGGTGCTTTGTTCCTGGCTGGCGGCGCTGATTTCCTGGACCAGATCGGCGGTGCGCTGGATGTTGGGCACGAGTTGGGCGAGCAGGCCGTTGGCGGCCACGGCCACTTCGGTGCTGTCCTTGGCCAGATTGGTGATTTCCGAGGCGGCCTGCTGGCTGCGTTCGGCCAGCTTTCGCACCTCGGCGGCCACCACGGCGAAGCCGCGTCCGTGTTCGCCGGCCCGGGCCGCTTCCACGGCGGCGTTTAAGGCGAGCAGATCGGTTTGCCGGGCGATCTCCTCGATGATGTTGATCTTGCCGGCGATTTCTTTCATGGCGGCCATGGTCTGGGTCATGGCCTCGCCCGAGGCCTTGGCGTCCCGGGCGGCGGCGGCGGCGATGGCCTCGGTCTGGCGGGCGTTTTCGGCGTTTTGCTGGATGCCGGCGCTCATTTCCTCCATGGACGAGGACGACTGTTCCACGGCGGCGGCCTGTTCGGTGGCCCCCTGGGAGATGGCCTCGGCCGAGGCCGAGAGTTCCTCGCTGCCGGCGGCCACATTGTCGGCCCCGGCTTGCAGGTCGATGGCGATGTTGGTCAGCGCTTCGATCATTTTCCCGAACGCTTCGAGCAGCACGTCGTTTTCCGAGCGCTTGGCCATGGCCACCCGCAGGTCGCCGTCGGCGATGCGGCCGGCTTGTTCGGCCACTTCCCGTTCCGAGGCGGCCAGTTTGGCCATGGAGATGAGCAGGCTGTCCTTGGGGCTGCGCGGGGCGAGGCCGGCCGAGAGGTCGCCCTGGGCCATGTGGCCGGCCTGTTCGGCCACCTGCCGTTCGGAGTCGGCCACCAGCCGCAGGGCGTCGGCCAGGCGGCCGAGTTCGTCGCGCTGGCGCACGTTCAGCTCTTGTTCCAGATCGCCCTGGGCCAGGGCCTGGGCATAGGCGATGCCGGCGGCCAGGGGCTTGGTGATGCCCCGGGCGGTCAGCACGGAGATGACCAGGGCAAGCACGGTCCCCAGGGCGGTTAACCCTATGAGGATACGTATAAATTCAGATTGCTTAGTGTCAAAAGCCGCGTCGCCGGCCAGATTTTTCCGAGCCAGGGAATCGGCGATGATCGCCAGGGGTTTGAGGGTGGCGTCGCGCAGTTCGTCGGCTTGTTGGTTGAACTGGCGCACTTCGGCTTCCAGGGCCTCGGTGGCTTCGCCGCGCGCCTGGGCCTGAACGATTTTTTCCAGCCTGGGCAGCATGTTCTTGTCAAAAAGCCCAAGATATTCTTTGTAATTCTCCGACAGTTGGCTGCCCAGCTCCCGCTCCTCGGGCGTCTCAAGAAGGGCCGAGACAGTTCGAATATCGGTCTTGGATTGTTCCCGGGCCTTGACGACATCTTGGCGCGCCTCGGTGAGATTGCGGTTGATCTGGGCGTCGCCAATAATCGCGTAGAGATTGCTCACTCGCAGGGAGACGTCCATGACGGCCTTGCTGTCCTTGGCGCGCTGCGCGGTCTCGTCCTGGATAGAACCCAGGAGCTCCAGGGTCTGGGCTTGATACAGGGCCAAGACGATGAAAATGGCGATGACCAGGGCGAATCCGCCGCATAACTTGTAGCCTACACTGACGTTTTTAAACATATCGCCTCCTTTGCACTGCTAGCGGGCTGGCTGGAAAAGGACCACAAGAGCTTAGGAAACAGGGGCGGGAAAACGTGGATGCGTACACATTTCAGTAAAGCTATAATAAATAGTATGATTATCCAAGGCGAAACATTGCAACACGATGCGGCAGTGTGATGGAGACTCGATAAGGCGTGGCGTGTCCGATAATGTCGGCGGGTCGGGCTTGGCTGGATGGCAACGGAAAACACGCCAAGGCGGCGCGTTGGCGCGACGTCGGACCGATGCGCTTGAGATAGGGCCTCAAGGGGATTACGGGAGGGCAGGGGAGAAAGGCCGCCGCCGGCCCCAAGCGCGGCCGGCGGCATGCAGCTTAGGCGTTGTGGCGCACCCAGGCGACGATGTCGGCGGCGTTTCGCGCGCCGGAGATACGGGCCTTTTCGCGGCCGCCCTGGAACAGGGCCAGGGTCGGCACGCCCTGGATGCGCATTCGGGAAGCGATGGCCGGCTCGGCTTCGGTGTCGCACTTGGCCAGAATCACCCGGGGATGGAGCATGGCCGCGGCCTGGTCGTAGGCCGGGGCCATGCCTCGGCAGGGGCCGCACCAGGGAGCCCAGAAATCCACCACCACCGGCAGGTCCGACTTGGCCAAAAACACGTCGAAGTTGGCCGAAGTCAGGGTCACGGGATGGGGCGACAGGATGGGCGCGCGGCATTTGCCGCACACCGGTCCGCTGTCCAGGCGGCCGGTCTGCACCCGGTTGACGGCCCGGCAGGCGGGGCACACGGCGTGGATGGCGT
>JAEZEM010000207.1 GCA_023417745.1 Pseudomonadota bacterium | reverse complement strand
CAGCAGAGGGGCGTAAACGCGTTCCATCTCCGCGCGCAAATCCTCCCTGTCCAGGGGCGGCAGAGCCGCGCCGCGCAGATAGGCCACGGCCCCGCGCGCCGCCAGCTTGCCCTCGGCGCAGCAGCCGCCCACAATCTTGTTTGGATTGCCTCCGGCGGTTTCCCCGGCGGCGAACAGGCCGGGGATGGTGGTCATGCGCTCCATGTCCACCCAGAAGCCCGACTGGGTGTGGCCGCCGACGATGTAGGGGTCGGAGCCGTAGATCTCGATGGGCTCCTTGACCGGGTCCTGGCCCCGGCTGGCCAGGAAGAGCACGAAGCTCGGACGCTCGTTCAAATAATCCGTCATCATCTGCTGGGCCAGGTCCGGGGCCATGCCGCGCGTGTCGCAGTAGGTGGGGCCGCGCCCGGCCAGCCACTCTTCCATGGGCGCGTTGGCCCGGATGTAACGGGGGGCTTTGTCCCCGCCGAGGTGGGCGTAGCGGCTTTGCATGATGCGCTCGCCCTTGGCGTTGATGATGGGGGCCTTGTAGCCGACCGAGATGGTGTCCACCGGGCCGCAGAAGTCCTTGGTGCGGGTGGCTACCCAGCGCTGCTCCATGGAGGTCATTTCCGCGCCCTGGCGGATGCCCACGGCATAGCCCGTGCCCACGCAGTAGGGGCACATCCAGATCTGGTGGTGAGAGTCGGTGGCGTCGGCGGTGTAGCTTTTATAGAGGCCAGCCGCGCCGCCGGTGGCGTTGATGGTGGCCTTGGCCCGAAACACGTAGAACTTGCCGTCGCGCACGCCAAAGCCCAAGGCCCCGATGCAGCGGTTGCCGTCCATGAGGAGCTGGGTGCAGGCCACGCGGTTGTAGACCTGGGCCCCGGCCTCAATGGCCTTCTCGGCCATGATGGGCTTTAACTGCTCGCCGTGGATGGAGATGTCCCAGGCTCCCCGGTAGCGGATGTTGCCCTTGTCGTCGCGAAGAATCGGCAGGCCCCAGCGCTCCAGGTCGTCCACGGACTCGTTGAGTTCCCGGGCGTTGGACAGGGCCAGATCCTCGCGGATGGGGCCGCCGCCGACCTGGGAGCGGCACCAGCGCACCAGGTCTTCCGGGGTCTTGCCTTCGGGGATGTAGGTGTTGATGGCGTCCATGCCGGCGGAGCAGGCTCCGGAGCGCATGATGTGGGCCTTTTCCATGATGACCACTTTGAGGGAAGGGTCGAGCTTGGCCGCTTCCACGGCCGAGAAGCAGCCGGCGTTGCCGCCGCCGATGATGAGGACGTCGCAGTCCACACGGACGGTTTCCACGGCGTCGAGGCTTGGGGGATTGGGGGCCATGCGAGGCATTGTCGTACTCCTTGTCGTCGTTGGGGAAAACGGACGAGACTAATAGGGCCAGGGGGCGGCCGGGTTCCAGACGGGCAGGCCGAAAAACGCGTACCAGGGGGCCATGACGCAGATGCCGAAGGCGATGGCGAGCAGGGTGCAGACCCAGCCGGCCTTGGCGTAGTCGGCGGTGGAAAAGGTTCCGGTGCCGTAGGCGATGACCGCCGCCGTGATCTGGGTGGGGAGCAGGTAGGCGAAGGTGTCCACGTTGCAGATAAGCAGGGTGAAGGCCACGGGATGCAGCCCGAGCTTGGGGGCCATGGCGAAGACGATGGGGGCCAGCATGGCCACGGCGGCCACGTTGGAGAGCATCCCCAGACGCAGGATCTGGGTGCCGAGCATCATGACGGCCAGGGTCTGCCACCAGCCCATGCCCTGAACCAGGCTGTGAATGTGCTCGGCGGTCCAGCCGGCCAGGCCGGACTTGGTCATGGCGTCGGTCATGGTGATGGCCCCGCCCAAAAGCAGGAAGGTGCCCCAGATGGTGCGGTCCTGCACGGCCTTCCACTTGAAGGGGAAAAGGCCCGGGATAAAAAGGAGCATGATGCCGACCAGGCCGATGACGCCGAGCTGGTAGTGGTGGAGCACCAGCGGGCTGCCGTTGCCGGTCATAAACAGCACGCCGACCAGGGCGAACACGGCCAGCATGGCTTTTTCGGCCCGGCTCATGGGGCCAAGGGCCTTGTACTGGCGATGTATCTGCTCATGGCCGCCGGCAATGGTCACGCCGTTGGTCTTGAAATGGAAGCGCACCCACCATTGGCTCAGGGCAAACAGCAGCAGGTAGGGGACGTGCAGGAGCATCCAGTTGAAGTAGCCGAGGTTTTTAAAGCCGTTTTTCTCGAACAGGCCGGCCATGATGAGGTTGGGCATATGGCCGGTCAGGATGAACAGGCCCGAGATCATGCTGGCGTAGACCATGGCCTGGATGACGATGGCCTTTTTGGCCTCGCGTTCCCGGGGGGTGTCGCCCAAAAGGGCGGTGATGCCCTGGACCACGGGCATGATGGTGGCGGCCCGGGCGTTGGCGGCCGGGATGAGGAAGGCCAGGGCCAAGTTGACCCCGAACATGCCCCAGATGATGCGCCCGACGCTTGAGGCCTTGATCTTGTCCAGGATGGCCAGGGCGATGCGTTTGTCCATGCCCAAGAGCTGGATGATGGCTCCGGTGAAAAAGGCGAACAGGCACAGCCAGACTTCGTGGGTGGTAAATCCCGAGAAGACCTGCCCCATGGGCGGCTTGCCGTTGGTCCAGGGCAGGGCGCGGGTCAACACGAGCAGGGTGGGGATGGAGATGCCGGTGATGCCCACGGGCATGGCTTCCGAAACCCACATGATTGAGGCCCAGATGAGGATGGCCAGCACCGACATGCCTTCGCGGGACAGGCCCTCGGGCAGGGGCAAGAGGTAGTTGACGGCGGCGAAAGCGGCCCAGGCGGCGGCATAACCGGCCCAGGTGACGCGGGGGCTTCGCCCGCACAGGGAGAGGTTTTCCGAGATGTAGGTCCCGAAACCTCCACGGCATTCATTGATGGTCGCGACGGACTCGTTGGCCATACGGCGCCTCCGGTAATCGCCTTTGCGGCGGGTATGGCGCTCACTAGCCCGGCTGGGGACGGGGGACTATCGCGGGGACGATAAAGTCGGAAGAAAGAGGGAGCGGCGTCAAATCCGGACGGGGTGTGGGAACGAAGGATGGGTGGATGGTCCCGCGTGGGAGGCGAGGCGGACAAGGACCGGCGTCACGTCGTCAGCTATGGGGGCATGACGCCGGTCAGGGGTAATAGTAGGCATCGGAGACGACGTAGGGCAGGCTTATCTTCTGGGGGCCGCCCTGGGCGCTTCGCAGCACGTCGATGGTGATCTCCTGGCCCCGAGTGCATCTTGCCATGGCCTGGTTGACGTCGTCAGGCGTGGCGACCGTAGTTCCGGCCACGGCCACGATCACGTCGCCGTTCTTGAACTTGGGGGCAACCTTGTCCCGAATGCCATGGACCACGGCCTGGGGAGCGCCCTGCGGCCCATACTTTTTCTCAAGGGCGGCGTAAAGCGAGGGGAACTCCAGGTTGGCCTGCCCTGGCAGATAGATCCGCTTGAAGGCGTTGGATTCTCGGTCGAATTTGTAGGGCAGCAAAAAGATGTCAAAGCTGGCGATGGATTGCAGGGAGGCCTTGTCGACCGGTATATTGCGATCCAACAGCGTGTAATACAGTTTGTTGAACGGCGCTTCAAAGCGCAGTGTCCCGCCTGGCTCGCAGGTGAGGTCCAAACGATACAAGGCGAGCGGCATGTTGGCCAGCGCTGCGCCGTCAGGCCCGCTGAAGCGCAGGATGGCTACGAAGGCGATGTCCCGCATCTTGTCGCGTAAGGATTTTTCAGGGAAATACTGGAAGTACGAGTGCGGCGCGGTATAGGCGAAGATGTTGTCGTTGGCCGGGTCCCTGGCCGAGATCACGCCAATGAGTCCTTTGGAGTCGTCCCGCAACTTGCCCAGCGCGGCCCGGTCCGGGTCGGGATTATAGGCGTAGTTGTAAAGCAGGTGCATGCGGCCCCTGGCGTCGACCACGGCATCGTCAACCCGTGGCCGCTGGTTGAGGGCGGCGGGGCCTGGCGTGAAGGCGTTGGCCAGAATGCGCCGCATGGGCATGTTGACTGCCTCGATCCATTTGGCCGGATCGACGATGCTGGCGATCTTAAGCGCTAAATTCACGGTTTGGTCGTCCACCACTTCGACGCGATTGACAAGCATGGTGGACTTTTGAACCGTGTTGACGGATTCCAGGTAGTGGGGAAGGAGCACCTGCTCCACGATGGCCGAGTCCTGCTTGGACTGGCGCATGATGTTGTCGGAGGCCACGAAGAGGCGTTCGCCCTGGAAGTTTCCGCCGTTGCCGCCTTGCTCCAGGTCGGGAATCAGGGGCAACAATCCCTGGCGTCTGATGTCCATCTCCACGCTCAGGCAGCTTTGGCTGTTACGCTCGTCCTGGGAAAGAATGTTGTATTTTTCTATGATGTTCGAGGAGCGGATAACCGTTTCTTCGAAAGCCAATTTATGGTTGATGGTCTTGTCCTGGGTGTAGACCAGGAGGCCGCCGGCGATGTTGAGCCCCTCGCGAAAAGCTTCGGACAAGGCGCTGTCCTTGGTTTTGCCGCAACCAGAGCTAATGATCTTCATGACTTCTTCCGAGGCCAGGGAAGGGCCGGCTCCGAACAGCAGCGTGCCTCCGACGAGGAGCGCCAGGATGCCTGCGCGCGCCGACATCTAGAACTCCTTGGCCAGAGGGCTGACGGCGTGCTGCCCCGCAACGGACTGGTCTTGCTTCATGTTGGTCTTGCCGTCGGTGGCCATCTGGTTCTTGAAGGCTCCGGCGGCATCCTGGGATTTCTTGTTGCTGCCCACGGTGACGGTCACTTTGCCGGTCTTTTCGTCGTAGCTGTTGCTGAGCATGACGATGCCCCGCAGTATCTGCTTGGAGGAGACCTTGGTGATTTCGATGGTGCGCTTGACGCGTTCGGAAATATCCTTGGCGTCGTCTCCGCCGCGCTTGCGGACGCTGGCCGAAATGCGTTCCACGGTCTCTTCGGAGCCGACCGTTTCGTTGATGAATTTGGCTATTTTAGCTTTGGCGTCAATCTCAGCCTCTTTCTTGGCGACGCGCAGATCCTCGGCGTCCTCGCATTTGCACGACGTAAACGAAGAGGCTGAGACCGAAATGCTGCCGTCGTCCTTGACCTCGTAATAAACTCCGTCGATCTCCTCGGCGACAAAGGCTTGGCAGAAACCGGCAGAGGACAGTAACAGAACCGAAGCCAGGCTCAAAAGAAGTGTTTTCACAGCAACCCTCTGGAATATGTAATGTGTTGTTGATGAATAAACGGCATTTTTCATGGACGACGCCAGCCTCAGTTCGCTACACGACCCTCGTTTATCATGTCCAAAAAACGGCGCTCGGTTTCCAATGCCACGCCTCTCGCGCAACCAAGTTTGAACTGCATGGCCGTCAGCTTGTCATGCCAGGCCTTATAAAGTTCCTGGAAGTAATTGGCTGGCATGGTCTTGTGTCTGCTTAAGCAGCCGTTGAGCATCTTCGTCGCGAATAGAAAGTCTGTCTCGCTCATTTGTTCCTTGAACAACTGGGGGGAGATTTTTTCTCCCCGTGCGGCCACAAAAGCCGAAAACATTTTCCAGGACAGGCTGCTGTTCGGGGCAGGGCGCACCGGGACATGATTAGGGCGGTCCGCATTATAAACAAGGTCGCCGACCTTGTTGCGCAAGGAACAGAAGTCGTCCATGATTCGCTGGAAGCATTGCTCGTTCATGTTCGTGAAATCACACTTGAAATCTTGAGACATGGCGCATGAAGCGGATAAGGCCAAGTACAGAAACATGATGATGGCGGTCTTCATTGCGCAGCGCTCTCCCGGTTGAAGCAATTGGCAAGAATATGTCCAGCGATATGGCCGGCGATATGCCCGGCCGTTCGATTCCGTTTTGCGTCTGGTCGCCGCCCCTTGAATAGTCTGCGCTACTTTAGTCCAAGGCCGTGCCAAAGTCGATAGGGCGCATCGCTTTGGCATGTCTGTTTTGTTGCGTGTGATTGTTGTGAAAGGTGGTGATTGCCAGTGGCGATTATATGGCGTCGAAAGCCAGAGGATGAGCATGGTTTATAGCTGTTGTTGACCCGTGATCGCTCTGGCGAGGCTTGCTGTTGGCGCAAAACGTGTTATCGAGTCAGGTGGGGGCTCATGGGGCACGGCGCCGCCCGACCAGAGGATTGTCTCGTGTCGCGTCGTCGAATGGAGCATAGAAGTTTTCATGGGCAATATTCTAAAAAACAATACTTTTCTTAAAAAATACTCTCCCTTTTTTAAAGGGCGCGATACGAGGCGGCCGGCGCGGGCAGGCACAGCACGAGGGTGGTCTCCCCGGGCGTGGCGGCGTCGAGCAGCAGATCGCCGCCCATGGTCCGGGCCATGAGCCGGGCCGAATAGGTGCCAAGGCCGGTGCCGCCGGCTTTGCCGTGGGTGGCGTATTTCTCGAAAAACCGCTCCCGGAAGCCGGGATCGGTTTCGCCGAGGTTGCGCAGGCGCAGGGCGCGGTTGCCGTCCCTGGCCGGGGCGATGTCGATGTCCACCCGGCCGCCGACCGGGGAATGTTCAAGAGCGTTTTTGAGCAGGTTGGAGAGCATGGAGTGGCACAGGAGCTCCTCGCCGATGACGTGCCTGGCGACGCCTTGGGCAAGGGGAGCCCCTTCGCCCCGCAATTCCACGGACACGCCCCGGCTGCGGCGCAGGGAAGCCAACTCTTCCACGACCTTGCCGATGACCCGCACGATGTCCACCGGCATGGGCGTCAATTCGTAGACGCCCTGTTCCATCTTGAGCAGGCCCAGGGACAGGTTGACCATGTTGAGCATCTGGTAGCCGGCTTCCTCGATGTCGTTGAGGTAGCCGGCCTGCTCTGCGGTCAGGTCGCCGCCGGCGGCGATCAGTTGGGGCAGGGACAGGATGACGCCGAGGGGCCCCTTGAGGTCGTGGTGGGTGATGCGCTCCACGTCTTCGCGAAGGCGGGCCGCCTCGGCCAGGAGCGTATTTTGGCGGGCCAGCTGCTCCATGGCCGCCTTGAGCGCCAGGTGGGTCGTCACCCGGGCCTTGACCTCCTGGATGTCGAAGGGCTTGGTGATGTAGTCCACCGCCCCCAGGGCGAAGCCCGTGACCTTGTCGTGCACCTCCGTCAAGGCGGTCAGGAAGATGACGGGGATGGCGGCGACGGCCGGATCGGCCTTGAGGCGACGGCAGACCTCGTAGCCGTCCATGCCCGGCATGAGGATGTCGAGAAGGATGAGGTCGGGCGGATTGGGGACCAGGCTTTGCAAAGCCGTCTGGCCGTCCAGGGCCACGGCGATCTCGTAGTCGTCGCCGAGGGTTTCGACCAGGGTGTCGACGTCGGTTTCCACGTCGTCCACGATGAGAATGGTTTGTTTGGCTTCGCGTACCATATCGATCACCGTCTTGTCGCAATCAGGCCACATAGGGGTGCTCCAGCGCCTGGCGTTCCTCGTCGCTTTCAGTAAATTCGAGGGCAATCTGCCTGAAGGTTTCCTGGACGTCCAGGAAGGCGTCGACCATGGCCGGATCGAAGTGGCTGCCCCGGCCGTCCCGGATGACGGCCACGGCCTTGGCGTGGGTGAAGGGCGCTTTGTAGACGCGTCGGCTAATGAGCGCGTCGTAGACGTCGGCGATGGCCATGAGCCGGCCGGGAATGGGGATGGCCTCCCCGGCCAGCCCCTGCGGGTAGCCGGCGCCGTCCCAGCGCTCCTGGTGGGTGTAGGCGATCTCCTGGGCCAGACGCAGGAAGGAATTGTCGCCGAGATTCTTGGCGGCAGCCTGGATGGCGTCGCGGCCGTAGACGGTGTGGCGGCGCATGACCGCGAATTCGGCCTCGGTCAGGGGGCCGGGCTTGAGCAGGATGTCGTCGCGCACGCCGACCTTGCCGATGTCATGGAGCGGCGCGGACTTGTAGAGCAGATCGATGGTCTCGTCCGTGAAATAGCCGGCGTATCCGGGTTCTCCGCGCAGTTTTTCGGCCAGCACGCGCACATAGTTGCGGGTGCGCTTGATGTGCGCGCCGGTTTCCGGGTCGCGGTATTCGGCCAGCCCGGCCATGGCCTCGATGATGGCGTCCTGGGTCAGGGCCAGTTCTCGGGTGCGCTCCCGGACTTTTTCCTCCAGGATCTCGTTTTGTCGGGCCAGTTCCTGGCGGGCCAGGCGCAGGCACAGATGGGTGCGCGCCCTGGCCTTGATTTCCGCCGGCTCGAAGGGTTTGGTCACGTAGTCCACGCCGCCGGCGGCAAAGCCGCGCGTCTTGTCGGCCAGGTCGGTCAGCGCCGTGAGGAAGATGACGGGCGTCTGGGCCGTGGCCGGATCGGCCATGAGCCGGCGGCAGACCTCGTAGCCGTCCATGCCGGGCATCATGATGTCTAAAAGGATCAGGTCGGGCGTTTGTTCCTTGGCCAGGGCCAGGGCCGTGGGGCCGTCGGTGGCCACGGCCACCTCGTAGTCCTCGCCCAGGGCGTCGACCAGGATATCCAGATTGGTTTCCGTGTCGTCGACCAGCAGGATCAAGCATTGGGCCAGGGTTTTCATGTAGTCTCCGAGGCCTTGGCGGCCAGCAGGCCGCGCGCCAGTTCCAGGGCTTGGGGAAATTTGTAGCTGCGGATGAGGGCTTCCAGGGCCGCGAGTTCCGCCCGCAGGGCCTCGCCGCAGGGCGTGCCGCGCAGGGTTTCCATGATCTTGGCGCAGGGCTTGGGCTTTCTGGACTCCAGATGGGGCAGGAGTTCGCCCAGGGCGGCCAGGACGTCGACGGCGCAGTTGCCCGAAGCCGGGGCCGTCGTCGTCGCCCCTGGCGGGTTCTCGGACCCCTTCCGGCCGGCCACGGCCCGGGCGAACCGGTCCACGGCCTGGGCAAAGGCCGGCAAGGCCGCCTGGACCGCCTCGTCGTCGCCGTGGCGCAGGGCCTTTTCCAGCTCGCCGGCCGCGTGGGCCAACTCGTCAGCGCCCACGTTGCCGGCCGCGCCCTTGACGGAGTGGGCCGCGATCTCCGCCGCCGACCGATCCCCGGCGGCCAAGGCGGCCCGGATGCGCTCGGGCACGGCCGGGAAATCCTGGCCCATTTTGTCGAGCAACCGGTCGTAGAGGGCGGCGTTGCCGCCCACCCGGCCAAGGCCGGCCGCGACGTCGATGCCGTCCAGGGCTTCGGCGGAGGCCGTGGCTGCCTGGGCTGCCTGGACCGCCGCGCCCTGGGGCGCGCCCTGCCCGTCTCCCGGCGCGATCCAGTCCCGCAGCGCCGTAAATAGGGCTTGCGGATCAATGGGTTTGGCCACGAAATCGTTCATGCCGGCGGCCAGGCATTTTTCCCGGTCCTGGCGCATGGCGTTGGCGGTCATGGCCACGATGGGCAGGGCGGCAAAGCCGGGCAGCTTGCGGATGGCGATGGTGGCGGCCAAGCCGTCCATGACCGGCATTTGCATGTCCATAAAGACGAGGTCGTAGGGCGTGCGCTGCACCATATCCAGGGCAACCTCGCCGTTTTCGGCCACGTCCACGGTGTAGCCGGCCTGGCTGAGCAGCTCCCGCGCCACCTGCTGGTTGACCTCGTTGTCCTCCACCACGAGAAGCCGGCCCCGGCCGGGATGGTTGGCCTGTTCGGCCTGGGCGTCCGGAGCCTGCCGCTGTTCCTCGCGGAAGCCGCCCAGGGCGCGCATGAGGGTGTCGAACAGCAGGGACGGGGTCACGGGCTTGAGCAGCACGGCCTCGAAGCCGCCGTCCTCGGCCCCGCGCAGCGCTTCCTCGCGACCAAAGGCCGTGACCATGACCAAGTGGGGCGGCGGCGCATTGTAGCGGGCGCGGATGTGCTCAGCGGTTTCCAGGCCGTCCATGCCGGGCATCTGCCAGTCGAGCAGCACGACCTCGAAGGGCTGGTGCTTGTCCCGGGCCGCTTCCAGGGCATCCAGGGCTTCCTGGCCCGAAGCGGCGGCTTCCACGGAAAAGCTCATGGCGGCCAGCATGTCGGCGAGCACCGTGCGGGCGCTTTCGTTGTCGTCCACCACCAGGACGCGCCGGCCGCGCAGATCCGGATCGGGCAAAAGGACGCGGTGGCGCTTGCGGCTTTTGCACAGCCGCGCCGTGAACCAGAAGGTCGAGCCCTCGCCTGGGGTCGAGTCCACGCCGACCTGGCCGCGCATGAGCTCGGCCAGGCGCTTGGAGATGGCCAGCCCCAGGCCCGTGCCGCCAAAACGGCGGGTGGTGGAGGCGTCGGCCTGGGAAAAACTTTGGAACAGCCGGGCGATTTGTTCCTGGGTCAGGCCAATGCCGGTGTCGCGCACCTCGAAGCGCAGGACCGCTTCGCCGCCATCTGCGGAGACAAGCCGCACCCGGATGCCCACCTCGCCGGCCTCGGTGAACTTGACGGCGTTGTTGGCGTAGTTGACCAGGATCTGCCCCAGGCGCAGCGGGTCGCCGACAAGGTCCTGGGGCACGGCGGCGGCCACGTCGAAAAGCAGCTCCAGGCCCTTGGCCTCGGCTTTTTCCCGAATGAGCGCGGCTACGTTTTCGAGCACCGAAGACAGATCGAAATCGGTCCGCTCGATGGCGAGCTTGCCGGCCTCGATTTTCGAGAAATCCAGGATGTCGTTGATGATGCCGAGCAG
>JAEZEM010000190.1 GCA_023417745.1 Pseudomonadota bacterium | reverse complement strand
TGGACTGGTAGGGGATGCCGCCGTGGAAGGACAGGCCGATTTCGCAGGTACGGCTGTTGCTGTAGCCGGCCGTGACCGTGGCCGGCAGTTGCCCGGGCAGATCGGCCAGGGCGGCGGCGTTGAGTTCAGGGTAGAAAAAGCCCCGGTCGCCGGCAAAGCCGCAGCAGTGGATGTTGCGCGGGATGACCACCTGCTTGGCGCACAGTTTGGCCAGGGCGGCGAACTTGGCCGACAGGCCCATTTTCACCGACGAACACGAGACATGCAGGGCCACGGCCGCGTCCACCGGAGTCAGGTCGAGATGCGGCAGGCAGAAGTCGTGGATAAATTCCACAGGTTCATGGAGTTTAAGCCCCGGCTCCATCTTGCAACGCATGGTGTAGAGACAGGGGCTTGCGTCGCACAGGATGGGGATCGCGCCGTTGTCGCTGGCTTTTCGCAGCACGGCTTCGAGCTCGGCCGACTTGCGCCCCGCGTCCTCGTGCAGGCCCTTGGATTCGAGCGTCAGACCGCAGCACAGTTCCTTTAAGCCCTCGGGGAAGATGACGTCGTAGCCGGCCTTGGCCAAAACGGACATGACGGCGGCGAACAGCCCGCGCTGGTCCGGGTCCAGGGCCGAGGGACCCATGGCCCGGGTGGTGCAACTCGGGAAATAGACCACCTGCCGGCCCTTGCCTTGGCTGGTGTTCTTGAGGTCCAGGCGCGGCGCGCCCTTGGGGGCGGTGGGCGTCCAATAGGGCACGATGCCGCCGGAGAGCTTGCGCAGGCCGTGGGTCATGGCGGTCATGGCCTTGGTCCCGAGCAGTTTGTGGACGCCGTGGGACAGCCACAGCCCACCGCCGGCCAGGGTCGTCACCAGCCCATAGTGGTCGGCCACGAACCGGCCGATCTTGCGCGCCCGGCCGCCGGCTTCCCGGCCGCGATAGCTCTTGGTGAAGGCTCCCGTGTCCACGGCTACGGGACAGACCGTGGCGCACAGGCCGTCGGCGGCGCAGGTGGCCGCGCCGTAGTAGGCGTAGGCGTCGTGGAAGTCATTGAACTCGCCCAGATCGCCGGTTTTCTTGGCCAGGGCCATGTGGCGCTGGAGGGCGATACGCTGGCGCGGCGTGGTGGTGACGTTTCGCGAGGGACAGATGGATTCGCAGTAGCCGCACTCGATGCAGCGGTCGATGATGGGATCAACGGCCGGCATGGGTTTCAAGTCCTTGAGGTGCACTTCCTTATCGTCGTTTAAGATCACGCCCGGGTTGAGAATGCCTTCGGGATCGAAGGCAGCCTTTAAGCGTTGCATATAGGCGTAGGCGGTGCGGCCCCACTCCATTTCCACGAACGGAGCCATGTTGCGGCCGGTGCCGTGCTCGCCCTTGAGCGAGCCGTCGTAGCGGCCGACGACCATGGCCGCCACTTCATCCAAAAGCGCCCGGTAATGGGCCGTGGCGTCCGGGTCGCCGAAGTCGGGGCAGAAGACGAAGTGGAGGTTGCCTTCCAAGGCGTGGCCGAAAATGATGCCTTCGGCAAAGCCATGGTCGCGCATGAGGCGCTGGAGTTCCACCGTGCCCTCGGCCAGCCGTTCGATGGGGAAGACCACGTCCTCGATGATGACGGCCGTGCCGGGCTTTCGCGCCCCGCCAACGGAAGTGAAAAGCCCGCGCCGGATGTTCCAGAGCTTTTCGTAGTCGTCCTTGCCGTCCATGAAAATGAGCGGAAAGACCGGCTCGATGCCGGCCACCCGGGCCAGCGCGCCGTCGATGGCGGCCAGCAGCCCGGGTTTGTCGGCGGCGCGCACCTCCACCAAAATGGCGGCGGCGTCCTCGGACAATTCCTTGAGATAGGCCGGCATTCCGGGCTTGTCCTCCACCGAGCGCAGGGAAGCCCGGTCCATGAGCTCCACGGCCGACACCGGGCCGGCCTTGAGCGCGATGGTGGCCCGGCAGGCGGCGTCGATGGTCGGGTAGATCATGAGCGACGAGGCCTTGTGGGGATGCTCGACCACGGTGCGGTAGGTGACCTCGCTGATAAAGGCCAGCGTCCCTTCGGAGCCGATGATGAGGTGCAACAGGATGTCGAAGGGGTCCTCGAAATCGATAAAGGCGTTTAAGCCATAGCCGGTGGTGTTTTTGATCTTGAATTTGCGGCGGATGCGTTCGGCCAGTTCGGCGTCGGCCAGGATTTCGGCGCGCATGGCGGCCAGCTCGGCCAAGAGTTCCGGCCGGGACGCGGCAAAGGCGGCCCGGGAGGCCGGATCGGCCGTATCGAGCGCCGTGCCGTCGGCGAAGACCAGGCGCATGGATTCCGCGGTCTTGTAGCTGTTTTCCGCCGTGCCGCAGCACATGCCCGACGAATTGTTGGCGGCGATGCCGCCGATCATGCAGGCGCTTATGGACGCCGGGTCCGGGCCGATCTTGCGGCCGTAGGGCGCCAGGCGGACGTTGGCCTCGGCCCCGATGACGCCGGGTTCCAGGCTGATGTGGCCGGCGCCGGGATGGATGCGCAGCCCGCGCCAATTTCCGGCCAGATAGACGAGGACGGAATCGGTCAGCGCCTGGCCGGACAGGCTGGTGCCGGCGGTGCGGAAGGTGACGGCCACGTGTTGGGCGGCGGCAGCTCGCAGGATGCGGGCCACCTCGGCTTCGGTTGCGGCCTTGATGACGATTTTGGGGATCAGCCGATAGAAGCTGGCGTCGTCGCCCAGGGCGAGATTTCGAAACGGGCCAAGGAACAGGCGCTCGGCCGGGATGAAGGCGCTTATACGGTCGTAGAAGGCTTTATGGGCAACGGGCAGGCTTTCGGCGCGGCACGGCTCGGTCATGGACGGCTCCTTGGCGACGCGCGGCGTCGCGGGGGGGGATGATTGGAGCCGTTATGACACAAATGGGGGGATTTGGGAACGCCGGAGAGGGCTTGCCGATGCCCGCTGTTCCAAAAAAGTCACGCCACTGGAGGTTGCACGCCAAGGTGCGGCGTGTTGCAGGTGGAATCATGGTGAAATCGATCTTGCACAATTGAAACAAACAACAACGCAACAAACAGCAACACAATAAACAACATAACGATATGATATAAAAGACTATTGCAAATTCTACTCCTTATCTTTGATAAAAAAAGGCGTCAAAACCAAGTGACAACAAAAAATCTCAATGGTAGTTCGTAAGTGCCAGGCTGCCATCTTTGAAGCATGGCAGCTTCCCTCTCAACTGCTGCTAGGAGAACCTGTCATGAGCTTCAAAAATCTCAAAATCAAAACTAAAATTCTCTCTGGTGCGTCAACACTTGTCCTGATAACGATTGTCTTTGGAATGCTTTCCTATATTTATATCGGAAAAGTGTCAGACGCTCTATTCGGAATAACAGATACCGATGCAAAAGCTGTCGAGTATGCAACGGGCGTCGAGCGAGCTGCTCTTGAGACACGTCTCTACTGGCGCGTGTACGTCAGCGAACAAAAGGATACTGTTCTGGATGAAGTCAACAAGCAACTAAAGGCTCTCTATTCATATCTCGACAAGGTTGATGACATTGCAGGAAAAAACAAGCTGACAGCGCTGCTTGAACAATCCAAGACAGCCCGTAAGGCGATAAGAGATTACGAAGAAAAGATAGCTGCCGCCGTATCAGGCTATAAAAACAACAAATCTGCCGTAGACGAGATGACAAAATACGGCAATATTGTTGGAGACGCGGCAAAAAAATTCCTTGAATTACAAGTTTCTGCTTATACAAAAGCCAAGAAGAGCGGCGCTGACGCCAACGTTCTCGATCAATACGTGCAGCGATACATCATAACGACAAACATCTACGAAACCGCCCTTAAAATCATGCGGGCGGAAAAAGAAGAAGTAAACTACAGCGACAGAAAATCCTACACCATCATGCAGCAATTGTTGCCGGAACTGATGAAGCTCTACGACAAGCTCGGGTCTGTCACCGTCGATCCTGAAGAACTCCGCCTTATCAAGGAGGCAGAGAATGCTACGGCAATATATGAGAAATCCGCAGCAAGCTGGATAAGGACAGATGATTCTCTCAAGAACATCTTAAGCGACATGCAAGTTTTGGGTGAAAATGTCATAAAGCAAGCCATTGCTGCGGAAGAAGCCGGCTACAAAAAGCTGGATGAAGCAAAAAAATCGGCTCAGGCCATGACTGATCAGGCGAACACCATCATCGTCTCCACAATAGCCATTGCCGTTGTTCTAGGCATAATCATCGCCTTTAGTCTGGCCTCTGTCATCAGCAAGCCCGTGGTGCGCGGCGTCGAGTTTGCCACAGCTGTCGCCACTGGGGATTTCAACCGCACCCTGGACATCAACCAGAAGGACGAGATTGGTGTTCTGGCTGATGCTCTCCGAAAAATGGTCAGCACCCTCAAGGCGAAAATAGAAGAAGCGGCCCTGGAAAGCCAGAACGCCCAGGAAGAGGCCAACAAAGCCAAAACAGCCACACAGGAAGCCGAAGCGGCGAAACAGCAGGCCGAGCGGGCCAAGGCGGACGGCATGCTCCAGGCAGCCCAACAGCTGGAGTCCATCGTTGAAATCGTCACCTCGGCTTCCGAACAACTCTCCGCGCAAATAGAACAATCAAGCCACGGCGCCGAGGAACAAGCCGACCGCATGGGCGAAACCGCCGCAGCAATGGAAGAAATGAACGCCACGGTGCTTGAGGTCGCCAAGAACGCCTCCAGCGCCTCCAGCGCGGCCGACCAGGCCAAGATCAAAGCCGAAGAGGGCGCCAGCATCGTCACCCAGGTCGTCAAGGGGATTGAGAAGGTGCAGCAGCAGTCCCAGGAGATGAAGACCGACATGGGCAAGCTCGGCAACCAGGCCGAAGGCATCGGCCAGATCCTCAACGTCATCTCGGACATTGCCGACCAGACCAATCTGCTGGCGCTTAACGCCGCCATCGAGGCGGCCAGAGCCGGCGAGGCGGGCCGCGGTTTCGCCGTGGTCGCGGACGAAGTGCGCAAGCTGGCCGAAAAGACCATGGCGGCCACCAAGGAAGTGGGCGACGCCATCCGGGGCATCCAGGACGGAACCAAGAAAAATATCGACAATGTCGAGCGCACCGGGAAAAATATCGAAGAGGTCACCAAGCTTGCCAATAATTCCGGTGAAGCGTTACGACACATTGTGTCTCTCGCGGAAACAACGACTGACCAGGTCCGCTCGATCGCCACATCCTCGGAAGAGCAGTCCGCCACCAGCGAGGAGATCAATCGGAGCATCGAAAGCGTCAACCGGATTTCCTCCGAAACGGCTGACGCCATGCGGCAATCGGCAAGCGCGGTCAGTGAATTGGCCAACCAGGCCCAGATGCTCAAGCGGCTTATTGACGAGATGAAGTCCGAAGGCGACACAAGGACCGTCGCCCTGCCCTCCGGCGCAAAAACACCTGTCCGAAGGAACGCGTAATGGCCGAAGAAAATACCGCAAAACAAGACGTCCACCTGCTCCAGCTGGTCACTTTCGCCATAGGCGACGAAGAGTTCGGGATTGATATTCTCAAGGTGCAGGAAATTATCCGGACCATGGCCATCACCAAGGTCCCCAATTCGCCGCCCCATGTCGAAGGCGTGATCAACCTGCGAGGGAAGGTTATTCCTGTCATTGATCTGCGAAGCCGTTTTTTGCTGGAAAAACGCCCGCACGACAGCCAAACCCGAATCATCGTCATCGACCTCAACGGCGTCATCGTCGGATTTGTCGTTGACGGCGTTTCCGAAGTGCTGCGCATTTCTTCCAGCACCGTCGAACAACCGCCTGAGGTTGTCGCCGGCATAGAGTCCGAATACATCAAAGGCGTCGGCAAGCTCGAAAACAGCCTCCTCATCCTGCTGGATCTGGACAAGTTGATTCCCATTGAGCAATTGACCTATCGTCCATAGCCAAGTCCCTCTCGCGAAACAACAAGCCCGCGCCATGTTATTGCAACAATGGCGCGGGCTTGTTTGTTATTCTGTATTCAATTACTGCGGCTGACGATAAAATGAACAGTGGCTCCAATCAACAGCCCCTCACTCCTCGAACGTGAGAATTCCAGGGACGTCAAAAACCAATCACGTGGAAAACACCACCC
>JAEZEM010000169.1 GCA_023417745.1 Pseudomonadota bacterium | reverse complement strand
GACGGCGTTGACGAGCACCACGCCGCAGATGACCGAGGCGTCCACGGGTTCGCCGAGCAGGGCCGTGACGGCTCCGGCGGCCAGCAGGATGTAGATCAGCGGCTGGTGGAACTGGAGGGCGAAGCGCCTAAGCGCGCTGATTTCGCCCTTGGCGGTCAGCGCGTTTTTGCCGAAACGGGCCAGACGGCTGGCGGCTTCATCGGCAGCAAGCCCCGAGTCCTTGGATGCCAGGGCGTCCAGGACGCTAGCGGCATCCAGGGCGTGCCAGGAGCGGGCCGGCGGGGATTCGGGCATGGGTACGTCCTTGGGGAGAGTCGTCCCGCAGAAAGGGACGATGCTCCCTTTCTGCCAGGATTTGCGGGGAGCTTCAAGCCCGAGGCGGGAAACAGCCCGGCATTGGGGGCATTGTCGTCTTGACCCTGCCCGAACCCATGGCCTACTATGCAAGCCGATATCCTGTTGTCGCACATTGGTGAAAGGCTGGTGATCGTGGATACGCCCAAGCGCATTTTGGCCATAGACGACGAGCGCATCAATCTCCGGGTCATCGGGGGACTCTTGCGCAACCTCGGCCATGAGCCGATTTTGACCGAGTCTTTTGCCGAGGCCCAGGCCCTGCTCGATTCGAGCATCGATCTGGTGCTGCTCGACGTCATGATGCCCGAGACCGACGGCTTCACCGTGGCCCGGCGCATCCGCGAGATGCCCGGAGTTTCCGACGTGCCCATCATCATGGTCACGGCCCTGACCAGCAAACAGGATCGGCTCAAGGCCGTGGAAGCCGGGGCCAACGACTTCATTTCCAAGCCCATCGACCTCACCGAACTGCGGGTGCGCATGGGGTCGCTGCTGAAGATGAAGGAGTCCCAGGACGAGGTGAAGCGCTACCAGGCCGAGCTCGAAGAGATGGTGGCCGTGCGCACCTCGGCGCTCAAGATGGCCCTGGACAACGTCCAGGAGTCCCAGCGCACCATCCTGGCCGCCCACCTCGAAACCATCCACCGCCTGGCCTCGGCGGCGGAATTCAAGGACGAGGAGACCGCCGACCACATCCAGCGCATGAGCCGTTACTGCGCCTTGCTGGCCGCCCGGCTCGGGCTGCCCGACGCCGAGGTCGATCTGGTGCTCCAGGCCAGCCCCATGCACGACATCGGCAAGATCGGCATCCCGGACAGCATTCTCTTAAAGCCTGCCAAGCTCACCCCCGACGAGTGGGAGATCATGAAGCGCCACACCATCTACGGCGCGCGCATCCTGGGCGAATCGAATTTCGAGTTGCTGCGGGTGGGCGAGATCATCGCCATGTCCCACCATGAAAAGTGGGACGGCTCGGGCTATCCCAAGGGGCTTGTCGGCGAGGACATCCCGCTCTACGGGCGCATCTGCGCCGTGGCCGACGTGTTCGACGCCCTGACCAGCCGTCGGCCCTACAAGGAAGCCTTTTCCAACGAAAAGTCGCTGGAGATCATGCGGGCCGGCCGGGGCAGCCATTTCGATCCGCGCATTCTGGACGTCTTTTTCCATGATTTCGATAGAGTCGAGGGCATTCAGCGGGAATTCGTCGATTCCTAACCCAAGGTCCCGCCCTCCGTATCCATGAGCGCGCCAACCAACAAGCCTTCGGTTCTCATCGTCGACGACGTGCCGGCCAACATCCGCTTGCTGGCCGACTGCCTGCGAGAGGATTACCGCATCCGCGTGGCCACGGGCGGGGCCGAGGCCCTGGCCCTGGCCGGGCGCAACCGGCCCGACATCATCCTGCTCGACGTGGTCATGCCCGACCTCGACGGCTACGATGTCTGCCGCCGGCTCAAGGCCGACCCGACCACCGCCGACATCCCCATCATTTTCGTCACCGCCAACCATGCGCCGGAAGACGAGGCCTACGGCCTGTCGCTGGGGGCCGTGGACTATGTCGTCAAGCCGGTCAGCCCAGCCGTGGCCTGGGCCCGGGTGAAAAACCACCTGGAGCTGCGCGCCGCCCGGGAGGCCCTGGCCCGGCAAAACGAGGCGCTCAAGGAAGCGGCCCGACTGCGGGAAGACGTGGACGGCATCATGCGTCACGACCTCAAGGCTCCGCTGACCGGCATCATCGGCCTGCCCCAGATCATCCTCGACGAAGGCGGCCTGAGTGAATCTCAGGCCATGTTTTTGCGGCTCATTGAGGAAAACGGCTACAAGATGCTGTCCATGATCAACCTGTCGCTGGATCTTTTCAAGATCGAGCGCGGGGCTTACCGGCTTTCGCCCGAGCCGGTGGAGCTTCTCGCCATGGCACGGCGGCTTTTTGTGGAGTTCGCGGTCCTGGCCGGGCCGCGCAAGTTGAGGTGCGTCCTGACGGTCGCCGGCCGGGAGGCCCGGCCCGAGGACACGGTCTACCTGTGCGGCGAGCGGCTGCTCCTCTACACCATGCTGGCCAACTGCGTGAAAAACGCTTTGGAGGCCTCGCCGCCCGGCGGGCGGGTGACGGTGGACGTCGCGCCCGGCGAGCCGACCGTGCTGCGGGTGGTCAACCGGGGCGTGGTGCCGACCTGTTTGCGAGGGCGTTTTTTCACGAAATACGCCACCGAGGGCAAGCAGGGGGGCACCGGGCTTGGGGCCTATTCAACCCGGCTCATCGCCGAGACCCATGGCGGCAGCGCGCGCATGGAGACGTCCGACGAGGCCGACTGCACGGTGGTGACCCTGACCCTGCCGCGCGGCAATCTGACGGTGGTGGGAGAAACTCCGGCCGGCGCGCCGGTGATGGTCTGTCCGGCCTTGTAGCACGTTCGTGCTTTTGGCCTCAATGGCCGAGCGGCCTTCCGACCGCCTCCGAATTTGTTCACCAACCGCCGGGCAACGACGATCCCCCCCACAGCCGGCCGCCTCGCCAATCCACGCCCAAGCCCCCCTAAAACCCTTTCCCCAATCGGGGGGGTCCGGGGGGGTATGAACCGGGTACATAGTTGACAGAAGAGACCGGGTACATGGTTGACACTTATGGGCAGAGGAGGAATCTCCGATGCCCTGGAAAAAGGTCAACGTTATGGAAGAACGCGCCCG
>JAEZEM010000140.1 GCA_023417745.1 Pseudomonadota bacterium | reverse complement strand
CCAAGACCCGCCACGAGGCCGCCCGCATGGTCTGCCAGATCGAGATGGAGGCCAAGGAGACCGCCGACAAGAGCGGCAAGAAGATCCTGGCCCTGGCCATCCAGCGCTATGCCGGCGATTTCGTGGGCGAGCAGACCGTCACCGCCGTGACCCTGCCCTCCGAGGAAATGAAGGGCCGCATCATCGGTCGCGAAGGCCGCAACATCCGCGCCCTGGAAGCCGCCACCGGCGTGGACCTCATCATCGACGACACTCCCGAGACCGTCATCCTGTCGGCCTTTTCGCCGCTCAAGCGCCAGATCGCCAAAATGGCCCTGGAGCGGCTGATCACCGACGGCCGCATCCATCCCGCCCGCATCGAGGACATCGTCAAGAAGTGCGAGCAGGAACTCGACGTCAAAATTCGCGAGATCGGCGAGCAGGCCACCTTCGACTGCGGCGTTCACGGCATCCACCCCGAGCTCGTCCGGCTGCTTGGTCAGCTCCAGTACCGCACCAGCTACTCCCAGAACGTGCTCCAGCACTCCCTGGAAGTGGCCTCCCTGGCCGGCATCATGGCCGCCGAACTGGGCGTGGACATAAAAAGGGCCAAGCGCGCCGGCCTGCTCCACGACCTCGGCAAGGCCGTGGACCACGAGATCGAAGGCCCCCACGCCGTCATCGGCGCAGACCTGGCCAAGAAATTCGGCGAATCCGGCGACATCCTCCACGCCATCATGGCCCACCACGAGGACGTGCCGCCCAAGTCTATCCTGGCCACCCTGGTCCAGGCTGCCGACAGCCTCTCGGGCGCGCGTCCCGGGGCTCGCAAGGAACTCCTGGAAAGCTACGTCAAGCGCCTGGAGGAACTGGAAAACCTGGCCCTGGACTTCGACGGCGTGTCCAAGGCCTACGCCATCCAGGCCGGCCGCGAGGTGCGCGTCATGGTCGATTCCGAAAACGTCGACGACGACAAGACGTTTCTCCTCTGCAAGGACATCGCCAAGCGCATCGAGGAAAACCTCACCTATCCCGGCCAGATCCGCGTCACGGTCATCCGCGAGCGGCGGGCCGTGGGCATCGCCAAATAGCGGCCGGGCCGATGTTGCCGCGCTTCGGGCCGCCTTTTCCGGGCGGCCCGAAACGCGTTTTGAAAAAACCAGGCCCAAGCGGGGGCGCATGGAACAGCCCGACTGCTATGCCGTCCTTGGCCTGTCCGAGGACGCCGACGCGGCCGCCGTGCGCCGCGCCTACCGGCGTCTGGCCCGGGACTGCCACCCCGACGCCAATCCGGGCGATCCCCGGGCCGCCGAACGTTTCCTGACCCTGGCCGCCGCCTACGCCGTCCTGGGCCACCCGGCCCGACGCGCCGCCTATGACGGCCGCCGTCGCTACGCCAGGAACGCCCGGGCCGTGCCGCCGCCGGTCGCATCTTCGCCGTCAGCCGCCTTTTGCCCCGTGGACCCGAAGCTTTTGGCGTCGCGTCCGGGCCGCGACCTGACCGCTGTTCTCGACATCCCCGACTCCCTGGCCGTCGGCGGCGGCCGGCTGACCCTCGACTTTGGCGTTGGCGGGGACTGTCCGGTCTGCGACGGAAAGGGGAGGCTGCGGCAGGCCTGCTGGATGTGCGCCGGCCGGGGGAGCATCTGGCAGCCCCTGGGCGGCGGCCTGTCCGCCGTCGGCTGCCCGTCCTGCTCGGGCCAGGGCTTTGTGGCCGCCGTCTGTCCGGGATGCGCCGGCTCGGGACGCCATGACAAACCTCGCCAAGGCCTGCTGGTCATCGCCCCGGACGCCCGCGACGGCGATGTGGTCCGGGTGGCCGGGGCCGGCCAGCCCGGCATCGGCCACGGGCCGCCCGGCGATCTGCTGCTGACCCTGCGGCTTTTCGCCGCGCCCGAGGCCGAGCCGGCGGAGTGTCTTGAGCCTGTCGGCCCGGAGCCGGCCGACGCCGGGTCGCTGGCTCGCCAGGAGCGCTCCCTGGCTTACGAATAAGGAACGGCAATTCATGCGCATGCTCTTTCTCGGCGATATCTTCGGCCGGCCCGGCCGGGCCATCGTCACCCAGCGCCTGGCCGGGCTGCGGCGAGACCTGGGCCTGAGCCGGATCATCGCCAACGCCGAAAACGCCTCGGGCGGCATTGGGCTGACCGCCAAGTCGGCCCGCCAGCTCCTGGAAACCGGCCTCGACGCCCTGACCGGCGGCAACCACACCTTCCGCCATCCCGATCTGTCGCCGTTGCTGGACGCTAACGACCGGCTGCTGCGCCCGGCCAACTATCCCTCCGGCGCGCCCGGGCGCGGCTGGCAGGTCTTTCGCCCCAAGGACGCCGCCCCGTATGCCGTGATAAACCTCCTCGGCCGCACCTTCATGCCCGCCGTGGACTGCCCCTTCGCCGCCGCCGAGGGCATCCTCGGCCAACTGCCCGCCGACGTGCCCCTGCGGCTGATCGATTTCCACGCCGAGGCCACCAGCGAAAAAAAAGCCCTGGCCTATTTTCTCGACGGCAAGGTCAGCGCCGTCCTTGGCACCCACACCCATGTCCAGACCGCCGACGCCCAACTGCTCCCCCAGGGCACGGCCTACATGACGGACCTCGGCATGACCGGCCCAGCCGGCTCGGCGCTCGGCATGGACCCCGAAGAGGTCATCGCCCGGTTTCGCACCGGCTTGCCGCGCCGCTTCGTCGTCTCCAAGGCCGCGCCCGAGATGCAGGGGGCGCTGATGGATATTGACGCGTCCGCCGGCAAGGTCGTAACTATTGCGCCTTGGCGGCTGGCCGGATAAACCGCCGCAAAGCGGAGGAACACCCATGCGATACGCCCGACGACTGCTGCTTGCGACCCTGGCCTGTCTGGTCCTGGCCGCCGCCGCCCAGGCCGCCCCGGAACGTACGGCCATCTACATGACCGTGGCCGGTCCCCTCGAAGTGGTGCGCGACGGCGCGTCCTCCACCGTGCTGCTTGGCGGCCGGGTCATCCACCAGGCCACGGGCGCGGCGCTGACTGCCCAATCCTACATGAGCGTCGGCGAACTCGGCGACGGCTACGACGCCGTGCTCATCCGCCATGGCGTGGGCAACGCCGAATGCCCCATCACCTACGACCTCGTGGCCGTGGGCGCGGACAAGACCTATGCCGTGGTGCCCGCCATCAACAAATGCTCGCGCCTGGTCAACGTCAACGTGGACGGCGACCGTTTGCTCCTTGTCACGGAGCGTCAAAACGGCCGCACCGAGATCATCGAATACAACGACAAGCAGCGTCGCCGACCCGACGCCAAACCCTAGGCGGTCCAGACGTGCGCGTGCTTCTCCTGTGCCTGCTCCTGGCCGTGGCCTGCCTGATCGGCGGCTGCGGCGAGGAAACCGTTTACGACTGGCAACGCCCCCACGACACCTACCAGGTCGGCTCGTTCAGCAAGGCCGACAACGCCGACGCGCTCAAGGCCAAGCTCAGCCAGAACGGCTTCCAAAGCCGCATCGAGACCGAAATAAAAAGCGGCCAGTTCGTGCTCAACGTCCTCGTCGACGTCTACGACCGCCAGCCCGACACCATGACTCGCCTGGAGCGCATCGCCGGGGTGAAACCCCTGCTGCGCGAACGCACGCCCGCCAAGACCGCCGCGCCGGCCGGCTCCAAGCCCGCGCCGGCCGTGCCCGCCTCGGGCATCTGAGCCGACCGACCGCTTCACTGAAAAGGAATCACCGTGACTATTTTCGACGAACTCTCCTGGCGCGGCCTCGTGCACCAGTGCTCCGACGAGGCCGAACTGCGCAAGCACCTAAGCTCCCGCGACCGCGTCATGTACTGCGGCTTCGATCCCACCGCCGACAGCCTGCACATCGGCAACCTCGTGCCGCTTCTGGCCCTGGCCCGCTTCGCCAAGGCCGGGCACAAGCCCCTGTTCCTGCTTGGCGGAGCCACCGGACTTATCGGCGATCCCAGCGGCAAGGACAAGGAACGCCAGATGCGCACCGCCGACATGGTGACCGCCTCGGCCGAAAAAATCCGATCCCAGGCCATGGCCTTTTTTGAGCGCCAAGGCG
>JAEZEM010000114.1 GCA_023417745.1 Pseudomonadota bacterium | reverse complement strand
CCGCAACACCGAAGTCTTCATCGTCGTGGGGCTGTACTACCTGGCCCTGGTCACCATCGCCTCGTTCCTCCTCAAGATCGCCGAAAAGAAACTGGAGATCCCAGGCTTCGAAAACAAACGCGAGTAGAGGGAAGAGTAATATGCCTCCGGCGGCCGGGGACCTGAGGCCCCCGGACCCCCCAAATGGGGTAAAGCGGCTGGGCGGAGATATGTCGGCTTTCATGAGCGATGCAGCTCCCAACGGACCCCCTTGAAAAATTTCTTCAGTCGGGGGGTCTGGGGGCCTCAGGCCCCCAGCCGCCGGAGGCATCTTCCTCTTCTCCTCTCACCTCCTCACCTCCTCACCTCCTCATCTCACCCACACTCCCTTAAAAGGATACACCATGGACGCCGCATTGTTGGGCGCGCTGGGGCGCGAACTTGGGCCGGGCTTTGTTTATGACGCCGCAGCCAGGGACGCTGCCGCCAAGGACGACGCCGGATTGGTCATTCCGCCCGAGGCGGTGTTTTTTCCGGCCGATGCCGGGGACGTGAGCCGGCTCATGGTGCTGGCTGGCCGCCACGGGTTTGCCGTGACGCCGCGCGGGGCCGGCACGGGGCTGGCAGGCGGCTGTCTAGCGGTAAAGGGCGGCGTGGTGGTCGATCTGTCACGCATGACGCGCATTGAGCGGTTGGACACAGCCAATTTGTGCGCCGTGGTCCAGGCCGGGGTGGTGACGCAAACCTTGCGCCAGGCGGCCAAGGATGTGGGGCTTTTTTATCCGCCCGATCCGGCGAGCCTTACCACCTGCACCCTTGGCGGCAACGCCGCCACCAACGCCGGCGGTCCGGCCTGCGTGAAGTACGGCGTCACCCGCGATTATGTGCTGGGGCTGACGACGGTGCTCCCGGATGGCGAGGTGGTGCGTTGCGGCACGGCCACGCGCAAGGGCGTGGTGGGCTATGATCTGACCGGGCTTATGGTCGGGTCGGAAGGGACGTTGGGGATCATCACCGAGCTGACGGTGAAGCTTATTCCCCATCCGCGCGAGGTCCGGGCGGCGGCGGCGCTTTTCCCGGACGCGCGCGCGGCCGTGGCGGCGGTGGCGGCGGTGATGGCCGCCGGCGTTTCGCCCTGTGCGCTGGAACTCATGGACCGGGCTTGTCTGGGCATCGTGGCCGAGCTGTTGCCTTTCGACTTGCCCGGGCCGGAAGCGGCCCTGCTCCTTTTCGAGGCCGACGGCGACCCGGATCAGGCGGCGCGCGACATCGGGCGCATGGAGGCCGTATGCCGCGACGGCGGGGCGCTGGCCGTGCTGCCGGCGCGAAACGCCCAAGAACGCGAGGAGTTGTGGGGCATTCGCCGCCAGATTTCCACCCGCATCCACGAGAGCGCGCCCTTTTACCTGTCCGAGGACGTGGCCGTGCCCATCGCCCGCATCCCGGACCTCATCGACGCATTGCCGGCTCTGGGCCAGCGCCATGATCTCAAGGTCTACGCCTTCGGCCATGCCGGGGACGGCAACATCCACGTCAACATCACGGGCGAAGCCGGCAGCCGCGACCGGGCCATGGCGCTCGCGCGCGACCTCATCGCCGAGGTGTTGGCCCTTGGCGGCACCATGTCCGGCGAGCACGGCATCGGCATCGCCAAGCGGCCGTTTATCGACATGGAGTTGTCGGCGCGAAGCCTGTCCCTGCAGCGGGGCATCAAGGCCGCCTTCGATCCGGCCGGGCTTCTGAATCCGGGGAAAGTGCTGCCCTAAGCGGCCTGCGGCGCGTTCGGGACAGAAGGGGCGCGCTAGCCCGGAACCTTGGCCTCGACGTCCTTTCGCAGATAGCAGACCTCGAAGGGGAGATTGTCGAAACGCGCCGTGCGCACGGCCCGAAAGCCCAGGTTCTCGTACCACTGGCGCAGCTCGTGCTGCTTGGCGATGATGCCGATTTCGACCTGCCCCGCGCCGGCCTGTCCGGCCAGGGAGCAGGCCCGGCCGACCAGCAGCCGGCCAAGCCCCAGGCGGCGGCAGGACGGGGCCACGGCCAGTCGCTCCAGGATGCTGACGCCCTCGACCGGCTGGCGCAGGCCCACGCAGCCGCAAAGCGTCCCCCCGTCGAAGGCCAGCAGCATGGTCGTGCCGAGTTCCAGGCCGCGCTCGATGCGTTCCCGGGGCATGAGCGACGGATGGGTCGGGCAGTTGCCGGCGTGGAGGTCGAAACGCCGGGCCACGTCGCTAAAGGCCAGGACAATGAGCGCCGCAATGTCTCCGGCCTCTGCCATGTCGGCCTTGCGCACGCCCCAATCCTTGCCGTCGCCGCTTCCCATGGCCCCATCTCGCGCCGCAGCCGGCGGGCTTTCCCGCTCGCTCATGCGATCAGCCCGTCCGCTGCACCCAGAACTGGTACATATTGAGAAACGTGTCCGGATTGTCGGCCTCGAAGGCGTGCCAGTTGCTAAGAATGACGGCGGCCGGATCGTCCGGGAAGCGGGCGTGGTAGGCTGCGACCACCTCGGGCTCGGCTTCCAGACCAAGGACGCGAAGGTCGTTTTCCAGGCAGAAGGTCTTGATTTCCAGCAGGTCCAGGCAATGCTCCTGGACATGGAACAAGAGATCGCGGCAACCGCTGGCGCTGAAAAAATCCCCCAGCAGGAAACGCCCCCAGCTCGGCTCCCAGGGCATATCCAAGAGCTCCTGGCGAAAGGCTCGGATGGTCTCGGGCGTGGCGGTCAGGCTCCGGTCGGCGATCATCTGGCGCACCTTGGCGATGCCGCGCCGGGCCAAGCGGCTGTAAAGGCCGATGCGCATGATCCCGCCCGGGCGCACCAGAGGGATGAGCGCCCGCCAGCCCCCGGCCGGATCGGCCAGATGGTGCAGGACGCCCGAGGATTCCACCAGATCGAAGTCGCGGCCAAGCCCGCCCAGGCGCAGCAGATCGGCCTGGGCATATTCGATGTTGCCCACGCTCTGCTCCAGGGCCTTGCGCCGGGCGTAGCACAGGCTGGTGAGGCTTAAGTCCACGGCCAGCACCCGCGCGCCGAGATAGGCCCGGGCCGTTTCCAGGGAATGTTGCCCCGTGCCGCAGCCGGCCACCAGCACGTCCAGGGTCGGCCCGTCGGCTACGCCGGCCAGATCGGCCCGGGGGAAGCGTTCGCGCAAATTGGCGGCCAGGGTCACCGGCGCTTCGGCCGGGGCCGGCAACACCCAACGCGGATAGGGATTTTCCTCGTATTGCCGCCGCACCAGCCGGGACACGTCGTCCTCGATGGGGGTCAGGGCCGGGATACGGCCGCGAAGCTCCTGCTCGGCCGCCGGCTCGACGAGCTGCTGCGTGAGCACGCGGCCCACGGCCTCGGGCCAGGGGCGATCAAGCAACCCGGCATGGCCGGGCACGGCCCGCAGCGGCCCGTAGGCGGCCGCAGCCAGCACCCAGGACGGCGCGATCAGCCCGCAACCGGCCAGGGCGTCGGCCAGGCAGTCCCGCAGCACGGCCACGGCCACTTCCTCCTCGGCCGTCACCTGGAAAACGTATTCGTTGACCCGGCATTGCCGGGCCAGGGCGGCATGAAAGGCCGTCACCCGCTCGGCGGCGGGCGTGACGTCGCGGACATGGGGTTCGTCGGCGGCGGCCTGGGCCAGCAGGCAGGACCGGGCCAGGGTCAAAAACCGCTCCAGGGCCGGGGAGGAGGCCGGGCCGGCGTCGAGCCAGGCGCGCAGCAGCGTATCCCCGGCCACGGCCCCGGGGCCGGCCGGGCCGTAGAGGTCCTGGGCCGTCAACCGGCCGGGCCAGGCGGCCAGCGCCCGCTCCAGACAGCCGGCGATAGCCGGATCGGCTTCCAGCATGGGCGAAACCACGGCCGCCACCTCGACGCTCCTGGCCCAGGGTTCGGTCAGGGCGGCCAGGAGCCGCTCGCGCCGGGGCGTGCCGGCAGCCGGAGCCGGCTGGCCGCGCAGGCAGGCGACAAAGAGCCGGCGCAGTTCCGGCCCAGGCGTCAGGTCCAGGCCGGCCTCGACCACGGTCAACGCCTCGGCCGGATAGCCGCGCGAGACAAGCGTGTTGGCCAACAGAATGCGGGCCTCGACCAGGCCGGCGTCCAGGCGAAGCGCCCGCCGGGCGCAGTCCTCGGCCTCGGCGGCGCGCCCCAGTGCCGTCAAGGCCACGCCGCAGTTGGCCAGGGCGTAGGCGTAGTCCGGGTACAGGGCCAGGGCCGCCTGATAACGCGGCACGGCCTCGGCCGGACGTCCCAGGGCGTAGAGGGTGTTGGCGAGGTTGTAGAGGGTGCGCGGCTGGTCCGGGGCGATGGCCAGGGAAGCCTCGTATTCCTGGCGCGCTTCTTCCAGCCGACCGAGGGACTCCAGGGCGCTTCCCCGGTTGTTCCTGGCCCCGACGGCCTCGGGATCAATGCCCAGGGCTCGGTTGAAACAATCCATGGCTTCCTCCGTCCGCCCCAGGCCGGAAAGCGCCAACCCGAGATTGCTGTGAAGCCCCGCCTGATTCGGGGCAATGTCCAAGGCGCGCCGTAGCGGGGTAATGGCCTGCTCGTTTCGGCCCTGGCGCAGCATGGCGGCGCTTAGGACCGTCCAGCCGTAGGCGTCGCCGGGATGGAGCACGGTGAGCGTCGTGGCCCGCTCGACGATTTCGCCAAGCCGCCCTTCCTGAAAAAGCGCGGCCACAGCCTGTTTTTCGGCCTGCGCCACGCCCCCTGCCGCCACTGGTGTCCGCTCGGTCCGCATCTGCCGCCCCGCCCGGTTGCCGTTGCCGCCGCTCGTCGTCCGCCCAAACGCGCCGCCGGTCCGGCCACGCGCAGGCAAAGGACAGGCGCAGGCTGGTCCGAGATTCCCGCCAGCCTAGCACGGTTTTGCGCCACCACCAAGGGGTCGGGCCGCAAGCGGTCGCGAGAGTGACGCGGCGGCCCTCGCCGAGGCCTCCCGGAAAGCCCGGGGCAAAAGGAGAAGGCAGGCAGGAAACGGTCCGGCGCTAGGCGGCCATGGCCCGGTCACGGCCGGCGTTCTTGGCCCGGTACAGGGCGTTGTCGGCCCGGATCAGCAGGCTGTCCACGGAGTCGCCCGGGGCAAAGGCGGCCACGCCCAGGCTCACGGTCTGGACCGTGCCGGTCACGAAGGACTCGCCCCGCACGGCCAGACGCAAGCGCTCGGCCAAAATCAGGGCCGAGGCGGCGTCGGTTTCCGGGCACAGGACGAGAAACTCCTCACCGCCCCAGCGGCCCACCATGTCGCTGGTCCGCACGGTGGCCTTGGCCGCGTCGGCCATCGCCTTGAGCACCTTGTCGCCGGCCAGATGGCCGTGGGCGTCGTTGACGGCCTTGAAGTGGTCCACATCGAACAGGATGACGGCAAAGGGCCGGTCGTAGCGTTCGGCCCGGTCGGCCTCTTGGCGCAGCACGGCGTCGAGGTGGGTGCGGTTGGCCAGTCCGGTCAGCGGATCGGTGCGGGAGCGGTGCTCCAGCTCGGCGTAAAGCTTGTTGATGCGCAGATTCCAGGCCACGACGATGGCCACGATAAGGGCAAAACCAGCCGCGATGCGGCCGATCAGCCCGTAATCGGTCACGGTCTCGACGTTGATGGACACGTGGCGGTTGACGATCTCCTCGCGCTCGGCCGGGGTGATGGTGCGAACGGCCTTATTGAGGATATCACGCAGCTGGGGCATGTCCTTGGACACGCCGATGCGCAGAGCGTTGTCGTAGCCCGGCAGCTTGCCGGCGATCTTGAGGTTGAAAAGCCCTTCCTTCTTGATGGTGTAGGCGGCCACCACCAGGGAGCGCAGGGTCATGTCGGCCTTGCGCTCGGACACCATGTCCAGGGCCTCGCGCTCCGAGGCGCTGTTGACGATGCGCAGGTTGGGATAGTCTCGGCGCACCCGCTCCTCCATGGAGGTGCCGGAGGGAAAAACGATGGTCTCGCCGGTCAGTTCGGCCGGATCGGCGATAAAAAAATGCTCCTCCCGGGTGATAAAGACGTTGGCGTTGGTGAAAAGCGGCGCGGTGAATAACAGCCACTGCTCCCGGGCCGGCGTCTGGTTGAGGAAGGCCAAAAGCCGGCAGCGGCCGTCCTTGGAGGCGGCCACTGACTCGTCCCAATCGGCTGTGGGCACGATGCGGTAGCGCAGCCCGGCCACCCCGGCCGCCAACCGGAACAGGTCGGCCCCCACGCCCTCGTACTGCCCTCGGTCGTTTAAGCTCTCAAAGGGCGGCCAGTCCGGGTCCACGCAGACCGTCACCGGCCCGAGGTCGTGGACGTAGGCCCGCTCCTCGGGGGTGAAATCCGCCAGTTCGGCCCGGGCCGGGCCGGCCAGACAGGCCAGCAAGCCCAGGCTGGCCAGCCCGGTCAGAAAAACGAAGGCCAGGACGCCACGCCCCGGCAAGCCCGTCCCCGGACGGCACGTCAGGACTTGGCGCACGACGCCGACAACGCCCAAACCCTTCAAGAACCACCTCCGCTTTGGCGGCATCGAGACTTGATTCGTCGCTTGGCCCAAGCCGTATCGAAAGCGCTTTTCCCGCTGGCGAACGGCGATACAGGACTATGCATTGTTCCTGACATACCTGGGAGGAAGATCGGCAGCAAGGCCAAATGCCGCCGCCCCCGCCCTTGCCTGTCCCGTCACAGTTGCCGGCGGGTGCAAGAAGAGCTAGAGATTCCCGGAACCTGACCACCAAGGAGGCCGCCATGCCCGCCCTTCGCCTGGCCCTTTGCCAGCTCAATCCCACCGTCGGCGACGTGGCCGCCAACGCCACAGCCGTCGTCTCCCGCCTGCACGAGGCCCGGGACGGCAGGGCCGACGTCGTCGTTTTCCCGGAGATGGTGGTGGCCGGCTATCCGCCCGAGGATTTGCTGCTCAAGCCCGATTTCGTGGCCGCCTGCATGGCCGCCGCCAAGGACATCGCCCGGGAGACCCGGGGCCTGACGGCGGTATTTGGCTGCCCCTGGTTTGAGGGCGACCTCATAAACGCCGCCGTCATCGCCCACGACGGGGCCGTGGCCGGCCTTGTGGCCAAACGATTTTTGCCCAATTACGGCGTCTTCGACGAGAACCGCTATTTCGCCGCCGGCCAGGGGACCACGGTCTTCGATCGGGACGGGCTCACTTTCGGCGTGTCCGTGTGCGAGGACATCTGGTATCCCGACGGCCCGCCCACCGAACAGGCCAAGCACGGCGGGGCGCGGCTTTTGATCAACATTTCCGCCTCGCCCTACCACATGGGCAAGGGAGCCAGCCGGGAACGGATGTTGGCCACCCGGGCGGCCGACAACGGGGCCTTTGTGGCCTACGCCAATCTGGTCGGCGGCCAGGACGAGCTGGTCTTCGACGGCCACAGCCTGGTCTTCGCCCCGGACGGCACGCTCCTGGCCCGGGGGCGGCAGTTCGACGAGGACCTGGTCTGGTGCGACCTCGACGTCGATCTGCCCACCCGCCAGCGGCTGCTCGACCCGCGCTGCCGCAAATGGGAGCCGGCCCCGGCCTGCCGCCCGGTCCGCACGGCGCTTTCTCCCCTGCCCTCGCCGGTCTGTCCGGCCCTGGCCCAGGCGACCATGGCCGCGCCCCTGGAGCCGGTGGCGGAAGTCTACCGCGCCCTGGTCACGGCCACCCGGGATTATGTCCGCAAATCCGGCTTTTGCGGCGTGGCGCTGGGGCTTTCCGGCGGCATCGACTCGTCGCTGACGGCCGTCATCGCCGCCGACGCCCTGGGGCCGGAAAACGTGCTCGGCGTGGCCATGCCCACCCGGTTTTCCTCCGACGACAGCCTGGAGGACGCCACAGCTTTGGCCGAACGCCTGGGCATTGAGCTCAAGACCGTGGTCATCGAGCCGATCTTTCAGGCTTTCCTCGACGCCCTGGGGCCCATTTTCGGCGACCGGCCCTTTGACGTCACCGAAGAAAACCTCCAGCCGCGCGTTCGCGGCACGCTGCTCATGGCCCTGTCCAACAAGTTCGGCCGCCTGGTCCTGACCACGGGCAACAAGTCCGAGGTGGGCGTGGGCTACTCCACTCTCTACGGCGACACGGCCGGCGGCTACGCCGTGATCAAAGACGTGCCCAAGACCCTGGTCTACGCCCTGTCGCGCTGGCGAAACGAGCAGGCCGGCCTCGACGTCATCCCCGAGCGCGTGCTGGTCAAGCCGCCCACGGCCGAGTTGCGGCCCGACCAGAAGGATTCCGACTCCCTGCCCGAATACGACGTGCTGGACCCGGCCCTTCGGGCCTACGTGGAGCTGGGGCTGTCCCCGGCGGCCATGCTGGAGCGCGGCCTGGACCCGGCCGTGGTGGACCGGGTGACGCGGCTGGTGGACCGCAACGAATACAAGCGCCGCCAAAGCCCGCCCGGCCCCAAGATCACCTCCCGAGCCTTCGGCAAGGACTGGCGGCTGCCCATCGTCAACCGCTATTCCCCGGATCGCGGCCCCTGCCCGACCTCGTAAGCTGTTCCTGCCCCACCCCGGGCCACCGCTGACCAAGCGTACCCGACTCGCCCGACAGCACGTTTCCCCAAGTTCCCGGCTCCGGCCGGGAACTTTTTTGCCGTGCCTAAAGATCGCCCCGCCCGCGGCCGATGACGACGTAAAGGGATATTTTAACGGGACGGACGGCTATGGCGCTGAGCGATTACGAACGCAGCCTGCTCATCGACACCTCGATGCAGCTGATGCAGCAAAGTTTGCTGAGCGACTACCTGTTCCAGGCCGGACCGGTGGGCCAGAGCCTGCGCGACATGATGCTCGCCCCCCGCAACGTCCGGCCGCGCACCAACCCCTTTGACGAGGCCATCACCGGCACGCTTCGGGCCGATGTGCGAACCACGCTGCAAAACGCCAGCAACGTCTCGGAAGCGGCCTCCATGGTCGGCATCGCCAACGAGAGCGTGGCCACCATCAAGAACAACCTGCAACAGATGCAGGACATCATCAACGCCATCAGCACCACGCCGACAGCGGCCCAGACCAGCACCTACGATTCGCTGCGAAGTGAAGTATTAAGCCTCATCCCCCAGACGGAATACAACGGCATCTCCCTGCTCGACGGCTCCAAGTGGGGCACAAATCAGATCGATTCCAACGGCAACGTCTATATCCAGGCCTACAAGAACGGCGGCTTCAACGTCAATTTCCAGGACTTCAATGCCCTGAACTTCAGCCAGCTCACCAGCGCCAACCTGGGAAGCGCCGCCAACCGGGCCACGGAACTCGCCAGGGTCACCGACAAGCTCGGCAGCACCACCGTCATCAACGACATCTACACCAAACGGCAAAGCGGGCTGGAATACCAGGTCGAGAACCTCAAAGGCCAGTCGGCCTTGCTGGCCCAGGCCGTGGAAGCCCGACGCCAACAGCCCACCACCTCCACCGAAGACATCCTGCTCAACCTGCTGCTGCGCGACACCGGCTCGCTGCTTGATACGTCAAGTTAGGGAGAAGCGGAAAGCGGAAGTGGGAAGAATGCCTCCGGCGGCCGGGGGGATGATCCCCCCGGACCCCTGCGACGGGAAAAGGGGTTCAAGGAAGCTTGGGCTGATCGGGGATGCAGGTCCATCGTGGGCTGCGGCAAGCGCCCGGGCAAGGGCCACGGCAACATCGGCGGCCGGGACCTGAAGCCCCGGCCCCATATGAAAGTTCAGGCAACTGGTTCGAATATTTCGACTGGCCGCGACAACATGCCGCGCCGCCCTGCGGCCTTAGCCGTCAACGCAGCTGGCTGTCCTTGTTGCCGCGCCGGTTGTAGAGGCTGGCCGCGCCGTCGTCGGCGTCGCGCTCCTCCTGGCAGGCCACGCACAGCCGCACCCCGGGCAGGGCCTTGCGCCGAGCCTCGGGGATGTCCTCGCCGCAGGTCTCGCAGACAAGCAAACTCTCGCCGCGCGGCAACCGGCTGCGCGCCCGGGCCGCCTCGTCCTCCACGGAATGGGCGATCTGGTCCTGCACCGCGCCGTCCGCTGTCCAACCTCCGGCCATGCGTCTTCCTCCCTTGCGCCATCCATGCCGCGAAACGACGCCCCTGGCAAGCCGACCAGGCCCATGGAAACGGGCCTATCCTCTGCCCCGCCTCGCGGCCAGGGCCGCCTCGACAGCCCGGCCAAGGGCGGCCTTTTCCACAGGCTTGGACAGGTAGGCGTCGGCTCCGGCGGCCATGCAGCGGTCGCGATCCTCGGTGAAGGCGCAGGCGGTCATGACCACGATGGGGACGCTGGCCTTGCCCCCGAAGCGCGCCTCGTCGCGTATGGCCTCAATGGCTTCAAGGCCGTCCATCACGGGCATTTGCAGGTCCATGACCACCAGATCGAAATCCGCCTCGGCCAGGGCGGCCAGGGCCAATGCGCCGTTGGCCACGTCCGTGACGACGTGCCCCAGACGCCGCAGCAACTGGCGACAGGCCAGACGGCTGACGGCGTCGTCCTCGGCCACGAGCACTCGCAGCCCGGCCGGCGCAACCGCTTCGGCATCCCGATCGGGCAACGGCCAGGACGAAGCCAGCCGGTATTCAAAGGTCAGATAGACGTCGGTCCCCTCCCCCTCCCGGCTGTCAATGGTCATCTCGCCGCCGACCAGACGCACCAGTTCCCGGACAATGGACAGCCCGAGGCCAACGCCGGGCAGCTCCGACGTGTTCCGGCTCTTCTCCTGAGAAAAGACCGAGCACAGGCGCGGCAGAAAGCTTTCGGAGACGCCCGGGCCGTCGTCGGAAACCAGGCACCGCACCACGGCCCGCCCGTCCCGGACGCGAACCAGCCGGCACGACAGGCGCACCTCCCCGGCCGTCGTGAACTTGACGGCGTTGCCGATGATGTTGTTAAGCACCCGGCGCAATTTTTGGGAATCGCCGACTACCCGCTCCGGGCAAGCTTCGTCCAGGGAGAGGCTCCAAGCCAACCCCTTGCCCCGAGCCAGGGCGGCCAGGGGGGCGCAGGTCTCCTCGACCACGGCCGGCAGCGAAAACGGTTCGTCGGCCGTATCCAACCGGCCGGACTCGATGCGGGCCAGGTCCAGGATGTCCGAGACCAGCGCCCCGAGATGGCGGGCCGAAGCCAAGGCGGCTTGCAGATAGTCCCGGTCCCCGGGGGAAAGCTCGGCCTCTTCCAGCACCTGCAACATGCCGAGCAAGCCGTTTAGGGGCGTACGAACCTCGTGGCTCATGGTGGCCAGGAACCGACTTTTGGCCTGGTTGGCTTCGTCGGCCCGGCGGCGGGCGGCGATGAGCGCCGCTTCCACCTGTTTGGCGGCGGTGACGTCCTGGATGATGCCGAACACCGTGCCGGTCGCGGCGTCGTAGGTGGCCCGTGAGTGGATGTCGATGAGCGCTCCGTCGGTCGGTCGCCGCATCTGGAAATCGACGGCATAGGGCTCGCCGCGTGCGACCAGAGCGGTCCACCGGGCGTCGAGCAGGGAGCGATACTGGGGCAAGGGCCGGTCCTTGCTCTCGTCCAGGGTCATTTCCTTGTCGCCAAGGCCGTAGATGCGCCGGGCCCCTTCGGACGTGGAGAGCGCGCCAGTGGCCACATCCACTTCCCAGTTGCCGGTCATGGCCACGAGTTCGGCCCGCTGGAGGCGCTTACGGCTGGCTTCCAGCTCTTCGCTCCGAGCCAAAAGCGCGGCAAGACGCTCCTGGTTGGTCCGGTGAAGCCGGCACACCAGGAGGGCCAGCAGCGGCATGGTGGACAGGAAAACGATCAATCGGTGGACATTGACCGGACTGTAGCGAAAAAGCGCTTCGGGCTGCGACCAGTCCACCAACACATAGGCCAAGGCGATGGCTACGCTGCAAAAACCGGCCTGACAGCCGCCGAGAAAAGACGAAACGGCTATGGAAAGAGCAAAAATGAGGACAGGGTTGGGAATCGTCAAGCCCTGAAGCTCGCACAGGCTGAGCGCAACGACGATCAGTACGGTCAGGAATATTCCGATCCAGGTTCGCGGCATGGCCGTCAGTCCGTTTTCTTGTTTCTGCAGCATACCAGACAAAACATGTTGCAGCACTGAAAAATTTCTAACCAAAACCCAAGTCTTCCGGCATCAGTCAGAAATTAACCGGAAGCAATGGCCTGTCCTCAGCCCGGTCCTATCCTGAAGACTTAATAAAACCATTTTATTTATTCAATTTCCTATCTATTCCACTATTACTGTGCGCCAAACTCCCCATTTCCGCAACTAGAAAGAACGTTTGGTCAACCAGACGGCAAGAATACGAATTTCGTCGTCAGCGAGGCATAAAGACAATTGCCGGAAACAGTGGGATGTTGCATACTGCCTGCCAGGATCATCTTCCCGACGACGACGGGGCATCGCGCACGGCGAAAGCCCATAACCAGGCAACCACCCTGGACGCCTATGCCAGTAAATATCCTTTGGCAGCCAAATGCGAGGCAAAAGTGGCTCCTGACTGCCGGGTGCATCGTGCTGATCGACCTCATTGCCCGCCTCCACTATATCACTGGATTTGCCTACGAGTTCAACAGTTTCTATACGCTGCCCCTGCTGGCCTCGGCTTGGTGGCTAGGCAACGTCACCTGCGTGTGCACTACCGTGTTTTGCCTGGTGGATTGGGCGTATACGGATATCAGGCTAGGCGGCGAGCAGTCGGGGCTGCTGCCCCTTGTCTGCAACACCGCGACCCGGGCCGTGACGATAGGCTGCGTCATCGTGATCGTGAAACGGCTGCGCCACGCCCTGCAACAGGAGTGGGACAACTCGCGAAAGGATCAGCTGACGGGGCTGTGCAACAGGCGGCTTTATTACGAACTTGGCACAACGGTGTTGGAGATCGCCAAGCGCCAGTCCCTGCCCGTCACCATAGCCTTCATGGACCTGGACCGCTTCAAGGAGGTCAACGACACGCTGGGGCACGCTGCCGGCGACGACCTGCTGCGGACCGTGGCTGCCGTCATGCAGGACCATTTCCGGTGCGAGGATGTCCTGGCAAGGCTTGGCGGCGACGAGTTCGCGGCCGTCATGCCCGGCCTGACGGCCGCGGACGCCCGGACGCGCCTGGAGTCTTTGCGCGACAAGATTCGAGCGGCCATGGGCCAGCGGCGCTGGCCGGTCACGCTCAGCATCGGCGCGGCCTCTTTCGCCGAGGTGACAGGCGACATCGAGGCCATGGTCAGCGCCGCCGACGCCGCCATGTACGAGGCCAAGGCGGCCGGTCGCGACTGCCTGGCGCTGCGCGTCTATCCGCCTGGCCCGACCTCCTGATTCGACGCCCTTCCCCTCGTGCGACGATGATCGGGAGAGGGGGGAGCCTTGCCCCGGATCGCCGAGCACACGGGTCCGTGCACGGCGGTCCGGCAAATTGAGCGCTCCCCCGGCGCAACCGACGCAAAAAAAAGGGGACCCCTTGCGGAGTCCCCTGTGCTTGTTGTCTGACGACCAGGACGGTTAGTCGAGGTCGATGCTGCCGACGATGGGGCTTTCCTCCAGCTCCTCCAGGAACCGGTCGGGGCGCTCGGGCTGGCGCGGCACGGCGATCTCGCTTTCCATGTAGCGACGGTAGCCGGTGCCGGCCGGGATGAGCCGGCCCACGATGACGTTTTCCTTAAGGCCCCGCAGGGAGTCGTCCTTGCCCATGAGCGAAGCCTCGGTGAGCACCTTGGTGGTCTCTTGGAAGGAGGCCGCCGAGATGAACGAATCCGTGGACAGCGAGGCCTGGGTGATGCCCAGCACCAGCGGTTCGGCCATGGCTGGCTTCAGGCCTTCATCAATGACCCGGGAGTTTTCTTCCATGAAGCGGATCTTGTCGACCTGCTCGCCGATGAGGAAGTTGGTCTCGCCGGAATCGAGGATGGAGACCTTTTTGAGCATCTGACGCACGATGATTTCGATGTGCTTGTCGTTGATGCCCACGCCCTGGAACCGGTACACGTCCTGGATTTCGTCCACGAGGTACTTGGCCAGGAACTTCTCGCCCTTGATCTTCAGGATGTCGTGCAGTTCCGGGTAGCCTTCGGTCAGCAGTTCGCCGGCCTCCACGAAGTCGCCTTCCTGGACCGTGACGTGCTTGCCGCGCGGGATGAGGTATTCCTTGAGATCGCCGGCTTCGGGGGTGACCACGATCTTGCGCTTGCCCTTGGTTTCCGGGCCAAAGGAGACCAGGCCGTCGATTTCCGAGACGACCGCCATTTCCTTGGGCTTGCGGACTTCAAACAGCTCGGCGACGCGCGGGAGACCGCCGACGATGTCCTTGGTCTTGGACGATTCGCGGGGTTTGCGGGCGATGATGTCGCCTTCGAAGACCTCCTGGCCGTCGCGCAGCATGAGAATCGCGCCGACCGGCATGGAGAAGATGGCCGGGGTGTTGGTGCCGGGCCGGTATTTGGGATTGCCCCGCTCGTCCACGATGGAGACCGACGGACGATACGAGGTGGTGCGGTATTCGATGATGGTTTGGGTGGCGCGCTTGGTGGCGTCGTCCACCTTCTCCTGGTAGGTCTTGCCTTCGACGATGTCGGTGAACTTGATCACGCCGGCGACGTCGGTGACGAACGGTTCGTTAAACGGGTCCCATTCGGCCAGCAGCTGGTCTTTTTTCACTTCCTGACCGGCCACGGCGTACAGTTTGGCGCCCGACGGCAGGCTGTAGCGCTCGCGTTCGCGGCCCTGGTCGTCGACCACCGACACCTGGCCGGACTTGCCCATCATGATGGTGTGGCCCTGCTGGTTGACGATAGACTTGACGCGCGACAGCACGATGCGGCCGTTGTGCTGGGCCGTCACCGACGACTGGGCGATTTCGCGCGCCGCCGTGCCGCCGATGTGGAAGGTGCGCATGGTGAGCTGGGTGCCCGGCTCGCCGATGGACTGGGCGGCGATGATGCCCACGGTCTCGCCGACGTTGACCAGGTGTCCCCGGGCCAGGTCGCGGCCGTAGCACATGGCGCACACGCCGTGCTTGGACTGGCAGGTCAAGGTCGAGCGGATCATCAGCGAGCTGAAACCCTTGTCTTCGATGACCTGGGCGTAATGCTCGTCAATGAGCGCGTTGGTCGGGATGATGACCTCGTCGGTGACCGGATCGTAGACGTCGAACATGCAGGTCCGGCCAAGGGCGCGTTCGTGGACGCGCTGCTTGATGTCGCCGGCCTTGACGTAGTGGGTGATCTCCAGGCCGTCGACGGTGCCGCAGTCGATCTCGGTGATGATGACGTCCTGGACGACGTCGACCAGACGGCGG
>JAEZEM010000323.1 GCA_023417745.1 Pseudomonadota bacterium | reverse complement strand
TTATCTACTCGACCTTCGGCAAGGGCGTGGACGCCATCTGCCAGGACGAGATCGCGGCCGAAATCATGAGCGTGAACACCGACCGGGTCAAACTGGTGGCCTTCATGGTCTCCTGCGGCCTGGCCGGCCTGGCCGGCGGCCTTTTCGCCCACATCCTGGGCTACGTGAACCCGGGCACCTTCACCATTCTCAAGTCCACCGAGATCATGGTCATGGTCTACCTCGGCGGCATGGGCTCCCTGTCGGGCTCGGTGCTGGCCGCCATCCTCATGACGCTTCTTATCGAATACCTGCGCGACGCGTTCGGCTTCCTCAACACCTTCCTGCACTACATCTCGGTCATCCCGGATTCCTACGAGGTGACCCAGGTCTGGAAGTGGGTGGTCATTCCGCTGCTGCTGGTGCTCCTCATGCAGTTTCGCCCCGAGGGCATCATGGGGCGTCGCGAGTTGGCCGACGTGTTTCCCGGGCTTCGCAAATTCTACAAGTTCAAGGGGTAGGCCGTGGCGCTTCTCGACGTAAAGGAAATGACCCAGTACTTCGGCGGGCTGTGCGCCGTGTCGGAGTTCACGGTGGCCCTGGAGCAGGGCCAGATGGCGGCGCTTATCGGCCCCAACGGCGCGGGCAAGACCACGGTGTTTAACCTCGTCAGCGGCTTTTACAAGCCCACGCGCGGCGAGATCCTTTTTGACGGCCAGTCGATCAAGGGCTTAAAGCCCCATCAGGTGACCTCGCGCGGCATCGCCCGGACCTTCCAGAACATCCGCCTGTGGTTCGAGATGACCGTTCTCGACAACATCCGCATCGCCCAGCACCACGCCCTGGGCTACGGGCTTATGGACTGCTTCCTGCGTACCCCGCGCTACATGCGCCGTGAGCGCGACATCGAGGACCACGCCATGGAGGTGCTCTCCCGCCTGGGCCTGGCCGAGGTGGCGCATGAGCTGCCCAAGAACCTGCCCTACGGCGTGCAGCGACTGGTGGAGATCGCCCGGGCGCTGTCCATCAAGCCCAAGCTCCTCATGCTCGACGAGCCGGCCGCCGGCCTCAACTCGGCCGACGTCGAGGGGCTGATCAGGCTCATCGGCGACATCCACCGGGACTACGGCATCGCCATCTGGATGATCGAGCACCAGATGGACGTGGTCATGTCCCTGTGTTCCTGGATCAAGGTCATCGATTTCGGGGCCACCATCGCCGAGGGCACGCCCGAGGCCATCCAGAACAACCCCGACGTCATCAAAGCCTACCTGGGAGACGATACAATCTGATGCTGCTCTCCGTCCAAAACCTTCGGGTCAAATACGGCAATATCGAAGCCCTTCACGGCATCTCCTTCCACGTCAACCGGGGCGAGATCGTGACCCTTATCGGTGCCAACGGGGCCGGCAAGACCACCACGCTCCTGTCCATCATGCGCCTGCCGCCTCCCGAGGCCCCCAAGGTCGTCGAGGGCGACATCCTCTATGAAGGCCAGTCCATCCTCGGCTGGGAGACCCACGACGTGGTGCGTAAGCTCCACATGGATCTCTCCCCCGAAGGCCGGCGGATTTTCGGCAACCTGACCGTCATGGAAAATCTCGTGCTGGCCACCTACGCCCGCAAGGACGGGGAGGAGGCCATCGCCCGCGACCTCGACCGGGTGCTGTCGCTTTTCCCGCGCATGTCCGAGCGGCGCAAGCAGCGCAGCGAGTCGCTGTCCGGCGGCGAGCAGCAGATGCTGGCCGTGGGTCGGGCCATCATGACCGGCTGCGACTTCATTCTGCTCGACGAGCCGAGCATGGGGCTGGCCCCGCTTTTGATGTACGAGATGTTCCGCACGCTGAAAAAGCTCAACGAGCTGGGCCTGACCATTTTGCTCATCGAGCAAAACGCCAAGGTGGCGCTGAACTTCGCCCACCGGGGCTATGTCCTGGACACCGGCGAGATCAAGACCTCGGGCACGGCCGAGGAACTCAAGCACGATCCTGAAGTGAAAAAGGCCTACCTCGGCGGCTAGCTGTTGGCCGAATCTGGTGCTGAAGCGCCCGGCGGGTTCTCTCGCCGGGCGCTTTGCGTTTGGCGTGTCTGCCGCTTGATCCCTCGGGGCTGCTTGGGCGTGGGGTCAGTCCTTGCCTTTCGTGGGACCGTCGCCCGGTCCGTTTGGAAGCGCGAAAGGGCGAGGCTTTTGCGTCTGCAAAATCGAGCGGAGAACAGACGACGCAGGACGTGGCCGATTGGTTGCACGACGTCCCCCGACAATATTTTCCTCTGGCCCAAAACCTGCTTGTAACTTCGTGTCGGCCGCCTGCGTCGGCTGAAATTTCCTGCTTTCACATGCATCTGGTGGAAATATCCGGCATGGACCTTGCCACGTTTGGCTTGGGGAGCGTCCAGATCGGCAAAAATTTCCGCCCCCAGGAGGCATGGGCATGAGCGTACAAGCCATAGGCCAGGACAATACCAACAGTTGGCTGGCCCAGATGCTGGCCAGCTATTCGGGCCAAACCTCGTCCGCCGCGTCTTCCCTGGCGAGCCTGCTTGGCACAAGCAATTCGACCAGCGAGGACACGGCAAATTCTTCCTCCTCGTCAACCTCCAGCGTCGGCAGCTTCAACGACATCCTGCAAGCCTTGCTGTCCGGCAACGGGTCCGTGGGCTACGACATGACCACCGGGTCGCTGACGGACTTAAGCGGCGCGACCCAGGATGGGACCATGCCGCCGCCGCCGCCCTCGGGCGAAGGGGCGGACGGGATTAGCCGTAAGGTCTCGGAAACCGAGAACGCCGACGGCAGCGTGGCGCGCTCCGTCACCATGACCGACGCCGACGGCAACGTGGTCGGCACGGAAAAGACCACCCAGAACGCCGACGGCTCGTACAGCACGGTCATGACCATGGTCCAGGCCGACGGCACGACGACAACGCGCACCATGACCGGAACCTACGACGCCGACGGCAACTTCGTCGAGAAAAACACCCTGACGGCCGCCGACGGCACGGCGCTCGAAACGGGCACGTCAACCACGGCCGAAGATGGTTCCTTCAGCTCGACCATGACCATGACCGGGCCCGACGGCAAGACCACCACCCGCACGGCTTCAGGCGAATACGCCGCCGACGGCAGCTTTACCGTGAAAAGCAGCCTGGCCGACGCTGACGGGAACATTCTTGAGACCGGCTCGGCGATCACCGCCGCCGACGGATCGTCCACCTATACCGTCACCCGCACCGGCCCGGATGGTAAGACCGCGACCGAGACGGAAGCCTACGACGCCTCAGGCGCGTTGGTTTCGACGTCCACCTCGACGCCTACCTCAAGCGCGTCCTCGGGAACCTCCCAGGTCGCCGGGTCCGGCGGTTCGAGCAGCGCTTCGGGCAGTTCGTCCGGCAGCTCCGGCAGCTCCAATAGCGAAGGGACCACCACCACCGTGACCACGGCCTTCACCACCGAAGGCATGACCCAGACCACGGTGGTGACCGACGCCGACGGCAAGGTGCTCAACAAGTCGGTCAAGGATTTCCCCTTTTCCACCAAGGCCGAAGGACAGGCCTATGGGGCCAGCGAAGCGAGCAAGAACGGCCTCTCGGCCATGCTCGACCAGTACGCCATGGGCCGTTACGGGGCCGACCGCTACGCCGCCGCGGCTGCTTCCGGCTCCTCGGACGGTCAGAGCGGTTTTTCTGCTCAGGCTTAGGCCAACGTCCTTCGACAGACGGATTTCAGGGACTTTTCGCGGCCCCCTTTCGGCATGTCCGAAAGGGGGCTTCGCTTGTGGGCAAGCCAGGCCACAGGACATTCGTCAAGGGGGAGCACGTTGATGCCGTCCAGGCTCTGCTTCGCCGCTGGCGAGACCGGGTTCGGTCCTGTCGAGCCCTGGGTCAGGTCTCGTCGGTTGGACTTCAGGGCAGGGCGCAGGGACGCGGGCCGAAATAGGGTGAAGCGGGCGAGAAAAAGCCGCTTCGACTTGCCGCGACGGCGAGGCTCGGGTAGCAGGGGAGGGGGCAATGCCCCTCGCCTGGCAGGTCTGAAGGAGCGGCGATGCGCAACAAGTTTCTGGGAACCGGCGAGCCGGGCTGGCATCCGGTGCGCAAGGTCAAGGTGGTGCTGTCCGGGCTGCGCTTTGCCGTGCTCTACGACGGCAGCGTGGCTTGGAAAGTCGTGGTCTCGACGGCGGTCCTGGCCCTATTCGGGGCAACAGGCCATTGGCGGGATTTTCTGCTCATGCTGGTGGCCACGGGCCAGATGCTGGCGGCCGAGCTGCTCAATTCCGCCGTGGAAGGGGTGTGCGATTTTCTGGTCAGCCAGGAGGACCGGCGCATCAAGGCCATCA
>JAEZEM010000515.1 GCA_023417745.1 Pseudomonadota bacterium | reverse complement strand
GGCTGACCCTCGTTCTCGGCTCGGGCGGCTTTGCCGCCATCCTGGCCGGCTATCTCGTCATAAACGCCCTCTACAGCTTTGCCCTCAAGCACAGGGCGCTCATTGATCTGGCCTGCATCGCCGTGGGCTTCGTGTTGCGGGTGTTCGCCGGCGGCGTGGTCACGGCCGTGACTCCCAGCCACTGGATCGTGCTCATGACCTTCCTGTTGGCGCTGTTTCTCGGCTTCGCCAAGCGCCGCGACGATCTGCTGCTCTCGGCCGCCGGCTGCGAGCGGACGCGGCGGTCCCTGGACGGCTACAATCTGGAGTTCGTCTCGGCCGCCATGATCATCATGGCGGCGGTTGTCATCGTCAGCTACATCCTCTACACGCTTTCCCCCGAGGTCATCGCCAAGCACGGCTCGGACAAGCTGTATCTGACCGTCATGTTCGTCATCCTCGGCGTCCTGCGCTACTTGCAGATTACCCTGGTCGAGTGCAAAAGCGGTTCACCGACCCTGGTGCTGTTGCGTGACGGCTTCATCCAGGCCTCCCTTGGGCTGTGGATCGTCAGCTTTTACCTTATCCTTTATGTGGAGCGTGTCCGGAATCCATGAAGAAAATCATGCTGTTCTATCCGCCGGGGCGGTTTTACCAGCGCGGCGAGGACCGTTCCCAGGGCAACGTGGAGCAGTCCACGGCCACGTCCATGCGCGCGCCCAACGACCTGGGCTACGCCGCCGCCACCCTCAAGCAGGAAGGGTTCGCCGTTTTCCTGCGCGACTACCAGACCGAGCGTTGCGCCCCGGCCGATCTGCTGGCCGATTTCGACCGCGAAGTCCCGGACGGCATCTTTGTCAGCATCACCAACTCCACGATTTTCCATGATCTCAAGCTGGTGCGGCAGCTGAGGGCCAAAAAGCCCGATCTGCTGGTCATGCTCAAGGGCGCGATCTTTTTTGATCCCGACGAGGCGCTTCTGGCCCAGCTTGATCTGGCCGACGTCACCTACCTGATTGGCCTCGAATCCGACTTCATCGTCGGCAAGCTCGCCAAGGCCCATTTCGACGCTCCGTCCAGCGTGCCGGCCGTTCGCGGCATCCTCTATAAAAAGGACGGCGTCTGGACCAGGACCGACTTCGCCTCCTGGGAAACCGACCTCGACAGCCTGCCGTTCCCCGACCGTAGCCTGATCAAAAACGCCCTCTACGTGCGCCCCGACACCGGCGAACCCCAGGCCACCATCGCCACCTCGCGCGGCTGCCCTTCGGCCTGCATCTTCTGCATGACCCCGAAAATTTCCGGCAAGAAGCTGCGCCTGCGCTCGCCGGAAAACATCCTGGCCGAGCTCACCGACTGCTACGCCAACCACGGCATCCGCGACTTCTTTTTCAAGTCCGACACCTTCACCTTCGACCCGACCTGGACCCGGGCCGTGTGCCAGGCCATTCTCGATTCCCCCCTGGGCGGCAAGATCCGCTGGGTGGCCAACTCCAAGGTCAAGCCCCTGGACAAGGACACGCTGGTCCTCATGAAAAAGGCCGGTTGCTGGCTGGTGGCTTTCGGCTACGAGTCGGGCAGCCCGGAAACGCTCTCGCGCATCCACAAGAACACCACAATCCACGACAACGCCCAGGCCACCAAGTGGGCCAAGGAAGCGGGGCTGCTCACCTTCGGCTTCTTCCTCATCGGCCTGCCCTGGGAAACCAAGGAACACCTGGAAACCACGCGCCAGCACATCTTCGAGCTGGACAACGATTTCCTGGAACTCCATATCGCCATCCCCTATTACGGCACGCGGCTCAATGAAATCGCCCGCGAAGAGGGACTGCTCCCCGGCTCGGTCCTGGGCAAGGACTATTTCAACGCCCCCACCGTCGGCACGAGCACGCTGTCCATGGAAGAAATCGAGGCTTTCCGCAAAAAAACGCTCCTCGATTTCCACCTGCGGCCGTCCTACATCGCCCGCAAGCTCATCCAGGCCGGCGGCAACCCCAAGATCATCGCCAACTACGCCCGCTTCGGCCTGCGGTTGCTGAAAAACACCCTCACTGCGCCGAGGCGTCCGCGCGCGCTCACCCCGGACGGCACGCCGCCCCGAGTCGCCATCCTCGGCGCCAATTCCGACATCGCCCTGGCCCTGGCCCGCCAACTGGCGGTGAGCGACCATGCCTCCCTGGTCCTGGCCTCCCGCGATCAGGATCGCCTGCACGCCGCCGCCGTGGACTTGGCCAAGGACTGCGACACGGACGTTGCCGTGCGCCATTTCGATGCCCTGGATTTCGCCGGCCACGCCGCCTTTTTCGACTCCCTGGACCCCATGCCCGACGTCCTGGTCCTGGCCTTTGGGCTGCTCGGCGACCAGCAGGCCGGCCAGCGCGATTTCGCCGCCGCCCGCACGGTCATCGACACCAACTTCACTGCCGCCGCCTCCATCCTCGAAATCGCCGCCGACCGGTTCGCCAGGCGCGGCCACGGAACCATTGTGGGCCTGACCTCCCCGGCCGGCGAGCGCGGCCGCAAGAGCAATTATCTCTACGGCGCGGCCAAGGCCGGGCTGACCACGCTGCTTTCCGGCTTGCGCCATCGCCTGGCCGGCTCGGGCCTGCGCGTCGTCACCGTCATCCCCGGCTGGACCAAGACCCGCATGACCGCCACCGCGCCGACCCCCAAGCGCCTCACCGCCTCGCCCGAACGCGTGGCCGGCGACATCCGCAAGGCCCTTCACGGCAAGGCCGACGTCCTCTATACCCCGTGGTTCTGGCGGCCCATCATGGCCCTGGTGCGCGCGCTCCCCGAAAAACTCTTCGTCAAAACGAATCTCTAATGAACATACTCTTCCTCAATCACAATCCCGAGCGCTACGGCACCTACTTCCG